>NZ_CALIED010000051.1:0-38688 GCF_938022135.1 uncultured Psychrobacillus sp. | reverse complement strand
AAGAACTGCCTCCTCGCTTTTTCCCATTTGCCTGTCGGGGCAGACATAGGCGGTTTCGCTTTTCTTGATGGCTATGCTTCTATTTTCTCTTTTGACATTTCTCTCAGTAAGAATTTCTGTATCTTCCCTGATGCTGTCATTGGGTATGCATCGATGAATTCAATATATCTTGGTATTTTATGATAAGATATTTTCCCTTTACAGTATTCCTTCAAATCATCTGACGTCAAGCTTTTTCCTGTTTTTAGAATTACCCAAGCCATTAGCTCTTCTCCATATTTCGGGTCTGGTACACCCACAACCTGTACGTCTTGAATAGCTGGATGCTGATAAAGAAATTCTTCTACTTCTTTCGGATAAATATTCTCACCACCTCGAATTACCATATCCTTGATTCTCCCGGTTATGTCGATATAACCTTCGTCATCCATTACGGCAATATCGCCAGTGTGGAGCCAGCCGTTGTCATCAATTGTCGATTTTGTTGCTTCTTCATTCTTATAGTAACCTTTCATCACTAAATATCCTCTTGTACATAGTTCCCCAGGTACTCCTGCAGGGGTATCCTCTCCTGTTGCTGGATCTATTATTTTCACTTCTACTCCAGGATGAGCTTTTCCAACTGAGGACACTCTTTTTTCAATTGAATCATCTGTTTTAGTTTGCGTAATAACTGGCGAGGATTCAGTTTGTCCATAGGCAATGGTAATTTCAGTTGCACCCATGTCTTCCATCACCTTCTTCATAACTTCTATCGGACATATAGAACCAGCCATTATTCCAGTACGTAAGGTAGATAAATCAAATTGCTTAAAATCTGGATGATTTAATTCAGCGATGAACATGGTTGGTACTCCGTGTAAAGCAGTACATTTCTCATCCTGCACTATTTTCAACACTTTCCCTGCATCAAATTGTTCAATGATTACCATTGTGGTCCCATGTGTTACTGAAGCAATTGTTCCCATGACACAACCGAAGCAATGAAAGAAGGGTACAGGTATACAAAGACGGTCATGTTCCGTTAGATGAATGTAGTCTCCTACAAGCTGACCATTGTTAACTATATTTTTATGGGAAAGCATTACTCCCTTTGGAAATCCAGTCGTTCCAGAAGTATATTGAATATTAATGACTTCATCATTATGAGTCGCTTTCATTGCATCCTCTAAAGTCTCATTCGATACTTGCTTTGCAAATTCAACGAACTCCGACCATTTATAAATTCCTGGGTAGTCATTTTCACTCATTACAATCACTCGTTTTAAATAGGGAAGTTTTTCAGATTGAATATTCCCTTTTTCTGCTGTATTTATTTGAGGGCAAATTGCACGAATAATGTCGAGATAAGAAGTAGTTTTAAAGGATTCACATAAAATAAGAGTAGTAGCATCTGATTGCTGTAATAGATATTCCAGTTCTTTTTCCTGATAGTTTGTATTAACCGTTACTAAAACTGCTCCCATTTTTCCAGTTGCAAATTGGCTTAATAGCCATTCTCTTTTATTGTCTGACCAAATGGCAATATGTTCTCCTTTTTGAACACCCATGCCAATAAATGCTTTAGCAAGCTCGTCAGTTTCCATATCAAACTCTTTATAAGTTTTACGAATCCCATGCTCAGGGTACACATAAGCCTCTTTGTCAGGAAACTTACTTGCGGCTTCCTTTACTATCTCCCCAATTGTTTTTTCATTTAACAACCCAATCTCCCCTTTCGATTGACTACTCACCACTAATATTATCATAAAATTCTGATAGTATAAAAGGTATATAGACGTTTTAACTCTTCTTATACGATAGCTAATCTATCTATGAAATATGTCGTTGTGATACACTAATTTCAAGTATCTTACGAAAAAGAAGGCGATTATATGGAATTCAACGAAATGAAAGACAACGTATTAAAGCAAATCTTATCTAAACAGCTGATTCAAGCAACAATAAGCCAACCAAGGGCTAAATCTAATGAAATAAAGCGCATCAAACTAAAGCCTATTGAAATAAAAAATATGTACCACATCCAATTAGAATACCAATACGAACGTATTTTAAAGCACGAAAATATTCGAATAGAAGAATTCTCTTCAACATGGGAAAAGTTACTGGAGGATTTTCGCCAAATTCACGGTGATTTTCTTGAGGAAAAAATTCAAATACAACTTTCTAAGAAAAATAAAGTGATGTATAAAACTGAAAAAAACACATCATTGAAACAAGTGGATTTATCTCATAATCGTAAAAAAAACTACTTGTTAGACGAGCATACACCTTATCCTTTTTTAATCCGGTTAGGAGTTCAAACCTCTGAAGGAAAAGTAAAAAAACAAAAGTACGATAAATTTAAACAAATTAATCGTTTTATTGAATTTATAGATGATACTTTGGCTTATTTACCAAAGGATAAAACCGTTCGTATTCTAGATTTTGGCTCTGGTAAATCCTATTTAACGTTTGCCCTTTATCACTATTTAAAAATTGAAAAGGGATTAGACATTCGTGTTACCGGCCTTGACTTAAAAAAGGAAGTAATTGAAGAATGTTCACAAATAGCTAAAGATCTAGATTATGACCATTTGGAATTTTTGGTAGGAGATATTAATGATTATAACGACGAAACTGCCGTAGACATGGTTGTTACCTTACATGCTTGTGATGTTGCAACTGATATGGCACTTGCCCGAGCGGTTAAGTGGAATGCTAGCGTCATTTTAAGTGTGCCTTGCTGTCAGCACGAGTTAAATAGACAGCTTGATGCCCCTGAGTTAAACATTATGCTCAAGCATGGACTAATAAAAGAACGCTTTTCAGCACTTGCTACAGATTCAATTCGCGCTGAAATATTGAATATGGTAGGCTACGAGGCTCAATTAGTGGAGTTTATAGATATGGAAAATACACCAAAAAACATTTTAATACGTGCCTATAAAACAGGTGATAAACCAACCAACGAGCAAATAGAAGCTTATAAACAATTTAAACAGATGCTAAAAGCTCAACCGTTTCTAGAAAATGAACTTAAGGAATACTTGAATATAGACTAATCATGACAATCCAAGGAGAGAACATATGAAAGATCCAACTTATCAAAAAGTGGTATATGGCATAGTAATGGCTATTGCAGTGATAATTGTTCATTTTTTAAATGTAAGGGTATATCCCCTGCATCCTATTTTCTCTATACTCATCGCTATATTAATAATTTATGTAGGCATTACTGCTGTAAAAAAGTCAGGGAAATTTGAACAGACAATCTCAAGGCTGAAATATAACTTACTAAACTTGGTGGTAGTCTTTATACTATTTATCGCATACTTTACAATTGACCCATCTTAGAAGAAAAGCTTCATCGCCTGTTCTGCCCCGACAGGCAAATGGGGAAAAGAAATTGTAAAAAGAGATTGGGACATAATTAGTCTCACTTTTGGGTGCTTGGAATAGTTTTGATATTTACTAAATATAGAGGGAAACACTAGTTGTTCATAGCGAAAGCGGCGACTCCTAGGGGACAAGCGCGTGGGAGAGACTACAGGCTAAGGCAACGTGCCCCCAGGAAAGCGTCCGCTGAAGCGGAGAACAACGATGATGAAGTAGCAAAAAAAGCCCTGAAAATTTACGAACAGTAAATTTTTCAGGGCTTTTGAACTTCTAAGGTGGGTTTTGTCCCAGCCTCTTTTGCTTTTATAATTCTTGCCTCAAAGCCTGTATAACGTCAATTTTAGTGGCTTTCTTAGCTGGTCTCCATCCAGAGATCATAGCTACTCCGATACTTATGCAAGACGCAATAGCTACAAGTTGCCAAGGGATTAACGAAAACGTTAAATTCATTCCCGCAATACTCTCCTCCTCTAATGCCATGCCCACAACAATTGGCAAGACTAGATTAGCTAAATAACTCACTACATAAGAAATAATTACTGCAAGCACAGTTCCAATAATACCGATCCATGCACTTTCCATGAGAAACAGTCGTCTGATCAATTTTGGGCTAGCCCCAATTGCTTTCATCACTCCAATTTCTCTCGTTCTTTCTGTAACCGCCATGGTCATCGTGTTGAAAATACCTATTGATGAAATTAAAACCGCAATCGTACCTACAAATATAAGTCCTATTTTAAATGCCATAAAAAATACATCTAACTGCTCCAATTGCTCGGAAACAGAGTAAACACTGTAACCCATCTCTTTAAGTTCATCTGTTGCAGCCTTGACGTCCTCTAGACTAGCAGTAAAAACTTTCGTTTCTGTGTATAGAACCTCTTCTGGTACCTCCGCTACATTCGCTGTATAGGATGCCATTAATGTTTCCGTCCAAGATTCATCCATTAGGACAATTTTATCGACTATCCAGTCTTTTGCTGGTTGCTTAGTAACCCCTACAATTGTAAACGTCCATTGTTCTGGAAAAGTATCCTCTTGACCATATGGCTTCATGGCTAGAGTAACCTCTTTACCTATTATGGATTCTTCATACCCTTTCGGTATTTCTCCATCCTCTGCTACTCCATCTTCCCAAGTTGTACGCTCTTGTTCTGTCCACAAGTTTTCTGCGAAGTGATAGCCAACAATAATTTCATTACTATCTTTAGGCATTCTACCCTCGGATAATGAAAGGTTTGAATTTGTTTCTTCTTTAAAATTCGTTAGCTTGGAGTTTCCAAAAATTGTTCTATCCTCTAATTTGAAAACAGTTTCGACGTCTATGCTAGCACGTTGAACAACTGCTCCGACCGAATCTATATTTTTTATTTCCTCATAATCGATTACGCCTTCGTTACCATACACTTCTACCTCTGTAATAGCTTGGTCCTCTAAAATTTCAGAACGCATCATATCTTGTACACCAAACCCTATAGAAGCTAGAACGATTAAAAATGCACAACCCATTGTTGCGGCAAGCACTGTCATAAATACTCGTAGTTTATTTTTCTTAATATGCTGGGATACAAATTCTAGCTGATCCTTAAATAACATGAGACATATCCTCCTTCCTAAGTTCTCCGTCGTGCATCTTTAACTTGCGGTGTGCGATACTAGCTACCTCTTCATCATGAGTGATAATCACAAACGTAATCCCCATAGTCTGATTGAGTTCTTGAATGAGAAGTAGAATGTCCTGCTCTGTCTCTGAGTCTAGGCTACCGGTTGGCTCATCTGCTAATAAAATAGGGGGACTCGTGATTAATGCACGAGCTATACTAACCCGCTGTTGCTGCCCACCAGACAATTCATTTGGATAATGATCGGACACAGAATCTAGACCTACCTTTTTCATAATTTGAAGGACGGTTACTTTACGTTTTTTAGAAGAAATTCCTTTCAGCTTTAATGGCAGCTCCACATTTTCAAAAGCAGTTAAACCAGGCATCAGCTGAAAGTTTTGAAAGATAAAGCCGAAATTATTTAAGCGAAAGGCTGCTCTTTCGGTTTCATTTAACTTAACAGTCTCTTGACCATTTATAAGAATAGACCCTTGTTCTGGACTCATAAAGCCTGCAAGCGTGTTCAATAAAGTAGACTTACCCGAACCACTTTTCCCAACTACCGCCACAATTTCTCCTTGTTGTACGTCAAAGGAGAGATTCTTTAGTACAGGCACCTTCTTCTCTTTTCCTTTCTTTCCAATTAAAAATGTATGATTGACATTCTTTACATGTATCATGCAATACCCCTTCCTCGTTACCTTCTATTCATTATAGTTAACGTTTCTTAACATTCAGGAAGGATAAAAATGAAGAAATTCTTAAGAAAGACAACTAAATTCATGAATTTGGTGCACAAGAAAAGCGCAAGCGCCTATGTCTGCCCCGACAGGCAAATGGAGAAAAGCGAGGAGGCAGTTCCTCAGCCACCGGAGCTTTTATCCATTTGACCCCGAGGGGCAAGGCGGTGGAGCTAGACATCAATTTACCCATAGGTTCAGAATTCTATAATTTCCTAAACAATAAAAAAACTGCTCCCCTCACTTATAGTGAGAAGGAGCAGTTATATTTTAAGAGGGCATTGGTGTGTCAGTTGGTTTAGAGTAGCCTTCTTGATAAGCCTCGTCTATGGCCTGGCGAATTTCTATAAGTGACTTACCTTCTTGAACCATGTTAATAGAAGCAACGGCAGTTTCTAAGCACGCTGCACAGCGAGTACCATGGTCATCCCATACTACTTCACCATTTTCTTTAATTTCCTGTACAAAACAGTTGAAGTTACTTCTATGGCCCGCACTATCACCGCAACCACAGTAACAAGGCATCCACTTGAGTACATCATTAGCTTTTGCTGCAGCTTGATAAATCAGCTGCATATTTTCAGGTTGTTTTTCTAGAAACTTCGGAAGCACATCAGTTGAAGAAGTAGTTTCTTGAATATCCCCATTAGCTAAATGAGTCGTATGGTCGTGATCATGTTCCTGATGATCCACTTCTTCTGCAGTCTTGTGACTTTCTTCTTTTTGACCACAGGCAGCAAGCACCAACATTAAACAAAATAATAAAAATAGAATTTTTTTCATATATACCTCATTTAAATCATTTTTTCTGGTCTAACAATTTCATCAAACTTGTCAGCAGTTAACAGCTCTAATTCGATAGCTGCTTCTTTTAAAGTTGTACCATTTTTGTGTGCATGCTTAGCAATTTTTGCAGCATTCTCATAGCCAATGTATGGATTCAAAGCAGTTACAAGCATTAGAGAATTATTAACATGATGTTTAATTGTTTCTAAGTTTGGTTCAATCCCTACTGCACAGTTATTATTGAAGCTAATAATTGCATCACTTAATAAGCGAACGGATTGTAAGAAGTTATGAATAATTACAGGCTTGAAGACATTTAATTGATAGTTCCCTTGACTCGCTGCAAAACTGATTGAAGTATCATTCCCCATAACTTGTGCTACTACCATCGTCATTGCTTCACTTTGAGTAGGATTTACTTTACCAGGCATAATAGAGCTTCCTGGTTCATTTTCCGGAATAGAGATCTCTCCGATACCAGAACGAGGACCACTTGCAAGTAAACGTACATCATTAGCAATCTTCATTAAATCAGCTGCAAGTGCCTTCACAGCACCGTGTACATAAACAACGTCATCATAGCTTGTCAAAGCATGGAATTTATTCTTAGCTGAAGTAAATTCTATTCCTAGCTCTTTAGAAATTTCTGCTGCTACTAAATCACCAAAACCTTTTGGAGCATTCAAACCGGTACCTACAGCTGTACCTCCAACTGCAAGCTCTTTCATATCTTCCACTGCTGTATTAATCATTTTAGAAGACTTTTCAAGCATTCTATGCCACCCACTGAATTCTTGGCCAAGAGACAGTGGCGTTGCATCTTGTAAATGCGTACGTCCAATTTTAATGATATCCATAAACTGTTCAGATTTTTTACCCAACGTCTCTTTTAAAACGTCAATTGCAGGCAATAACTCTTTTTCGACTGCGAGTACTCCAGCAATATGAAGTGCTGTTGGGAAAGTATCGTTAGAGCTTTGGGATTTGTTTACATCATCATTTGGGTGAAGTCTCTCTTCACTACCTTTTTCCTCTAATAGTTGATTACCTCTATTGGCAATGACTTCGTTAACATTCATATTAGACTGCGTACCACTACCAGTTTGCCAAACTACTAATGGAAAATGATGGTCTAGCTTTCCTGCTAGTATTTCATCAGCTGCAGCTGCAATAGCATCTTTTTTTACTTCTGATAGATTACCAAGAGAATGACTAACGATTGCCGCTGATTTCTTTAATAGAGCTAATCCATGTACTACTCCAATAGGCATTTTTTCTGTACCAATTTTAAAGTTTTCTTTAGATCTTTGTGTTTGAGCTCCCCAAAGACTATCTTGTGGAACTTTAATTTCTCCCATAGAATCACGTTCAATACGATAAGACATTTTATTCTCTCCTTTTCATTTACCACTGATTATTTTTTTCTTGCAACATTTCGAGAAATTCATCTAGAACCTTTGGATTAAATTGAGTTCCTCTGCCTCTCTTTATTTCGAGTATAGCTTCTTCAAAGGTCATAGCCCCACGGTAAACCCGATTAGTAGTCATTGCATCAAATGCATCCACCACAGAGACAATAGAAGCTTCTAAGGAAATTTCCTCTCCCATAAGTCCAAAAGGATATCCTTTTCCATCATACCTTTCATGATGCTGTTCGACAATAAAAGCAGCTTCCCTGATGCAGGAAATTTCATGATTCCTCATCATTTCAGCTCCTAAGGTAGTATGCATTTTAACTATTTTCCATTCATCCTCTGTTAGCTTCTCAGGCTTATTAAGAATTTCGATAGGAATAGCTAGTTTCCCTATATCATGGAAATAAGCGCCTAGGCACAATCTACGGACTCCTACTTTGTTTGGATTCAACCTTTTCCATAACTCAATAGAATAATCTCTTATTCGAGCACAATGATGATAAGTATAACCATCCACTTCTTGAATACGGAGAGCATCACGATGAATAATACCTCTCTCAAGGAAATTTTGGGTAAAATATTTTTTAGTCATTTCTATTAAAATGTGCACTTCTTCCTTTGCCTGACAAGTAATTAGCGTATTTAGCATGACTAAATCTAGTAGATCACCTGGCCGAAGTATTTTATGTTCGTTCCAGTACACTATTTTTAAACTGCCAGCTAAAATATAATATTTTTCTACGTAATTGCTTTCATTACATGGGTTAGAATAAATCCAGGTAGTGCTTGCAGGGGTGAGTGTATAAAGCGCATAAGAAATATCGTCTGAGCTTCCAATATAAGTTGTAATTGTTTTATCAGTAACTACCCTAGGTAGACCCTGCTTTTCTCTAATATCATGAATTTGTTCTTTTGTAAGTATCATTGTCCCTCCACAATTCTACAACATTCGACAATCTAACCTTAATTATACATTTAGTTAATAGTAGAATCAATTTCATAATTCTGAAGTTTTTATGAAACACGAACAATCAAAAAATAATAAAGGTATTTATATGCTTTTATTCAAATGACTTGAAATGAATTTTCCAATTAATTGCCTACCGAGTCTTATGATAGGTCTTCCCTATCCCTCCCTATGGAATATGTATGTAATAACTTATTTGTGTAAAAGATCACTTTTGAGTGTCAGCCGGTCACTACCAATCATTAAAAGAAATAACGTTCGTGTTTAATCTTGATAGGATTCTTTATGAAAGGAAATTAAATTATGAAAGGAAATATAAAAAAACAGACTTCCAACTTAGGAAAGTCCGTTTTTTTAAATGTTATACCTCTTGTACCTCGCGTACTTTTGTTTCTTCGTTCGCTTTTTTCACTTCCTGTGTCAGTTGCTCAATGCTCGGTCTTATATTACCCTTCCCAGCATAGTTTTCTAGCATATTCTTCACATCAATTCCTGAGGAAGCCTTTAGAGTTTCTTGTAGGGTAGACATTAGATTTGTAGCGTATGAGGTAACCTTATTGGCACCTCCGCCCTCTCCTCCACCAGTATCTACTACAGTTATCTTATCGATATTGGAAAGTGGACTAGCAATTTGTTTAGCATATTCTGGTAGCATTTTAACAACCATATCTAGAACTGCAGCTTGCCCATACAGATCAAACGCTTCAGCTATTTTTTGTTTTGCTTCTGCTTCTGCAAGTCCCTTCAGTCGAATTATATCTGCTTCTGATTCACCTTGCGCACGTTGCGAGTCAGCTTTTGCTAAACCATCTAAACGTACTTTTTCTGCATCTGCTTTCGCTTTTGCCTCAATGCGATATTTTTCTGCATCTGCCTCTGCCATTTCACGAGACTTGGATGCAGCAGCATTTTGTTCAATAGCATAACGGTCTGCATCTGCCTTTTTCTTTACCTCTGAATCATATTGCTTTTCACGACGTAAAATCTCTTTCTCTTCAAGCTCAATTTGCTTTTGACGTTCAATAATTTGAATTTGCATTTCCTGCTCTGTTACTTCTTGCTTAGACCTTGCCGTCTCCAATTCATAGGCTTGGTCGGCACGTGCTTTAGCAATGTCTTGCTCTCGTCGGTATTCTGCAACCTTTAACAGATTGTCTTTTTCTGCTTCTGCGATTTCCGTTGCTCGTTCAATTTCAGCTTTTTGAGCTTCCTTCGAAGCCATTGCACGTTTAATACGTGTTTCCTTTTCTGCTTCTGCTGTAGCTATATCCGCATCACGCTTAACTTGTGCGATTCTTGGCTTACCTAGAGAATCTAAATAACCATTTTTATCTCGAACATCTTTGATTGTAAAAGAAACTATAATAAGACCCATTTTTGCTAAATCCTGCGACGCAACACGTTGTACTTCTTGCGAGAACTTATCTCTATTTTTATATATTTCCTCAACTGTCATTGACCCTAAAATGGAGCGGAGATGACCTTCTAATACTTCTTTTGCTTCATTTTCTCTGTCCTGTTTAGATTTCCCTAAAAACTGCTCAGCTGCAGTTGCAATTTCTGAAATGGAACCACCAATTTTTATAATAGCAGTCCCATCTGCCATTACCGGAACACCCTGTTCTGTATATACCTCAGGCGTTGTCACCTCTAGTTTACTTGATAGTAGACTTAGTGGCTCACTTTGCTGGAATACCGGAAAAACAAATGTACCTCCACCACGAATAATTTTTATACGATTGCCCGAGTCATCTGTATGAACATTCTTTGAGCCTAAATAGCTTCCCGTAACGATTAAGGCTTCATCAGGTCCAACTGTTTTATACTTGGTAATATAGACTGCCAGCATGATCAAGAGAACAAATACAACGACCCCAATAACAATTAACATTTCCATACCCATTTAAAAATTCCCCCTTTTTATTTTATAAAAGGCACATATTCTTTTACTAAAAAAGTGCCGTCTTTCACTTCTATTAGTAAGACTTGTTTTTCATAATCAATCTCTTCATTGTCTAAACCAGTAGCTCTTTTAGCGATGAGTCCATTTACTGTCTCGATAGTGATTTCACCATAGCCATTTGAGGGTATAGGGACAATAACCTTTCCAACTTGCCCTAGTAATGACTCGTTTGTGTAAGCTGTGGAGACTTCGGCTGAGGAGAGAGGTAAAAGTACAAAGAAGTACAGCAAAAAGGTTAAAAAGATGGATATCCCTACAGCCACGGTAATTATAAGGGTTTCACTCCAATTAGTAATTTTAAGGAGAATAAAACCAGCTGCACAAATGAATAATAGAAAGGAGAGAATTGTAGTCGGATTAAAAATCCCTGCTTCCATGCCGTCTATTGCATCTGCAAATAACACATAAAGAATAGTAATAAGACCAATTACAATTAAACCATACAAGAAAATTTGTTCTATTTTTCTCACCACTTTTCCATTTAGTAACTTCTTTAGTAGTTATACGTATCTAAATTCAGAAGGTTTCAATATTTTTAATAATTAGCACACTAACATTTTCTTCTATATAAAATAGCTTTTATTGTCAAATTTTAATCTTTTAAGACACTTGAAATGTTACAGGTTTGTAAATTTATCGATTTTAAAGTAAAAAGTGTGTTGATTTTGTAAGTTTTTTGGTATGCTATTTGAGGAAAATTCATACTAACTACAACATTTTAAAGTCTAGGAGGCTTTTATGATTAGCTCAAAAAAACAAGATCCTTTTTTCCTATCCCTTTTAAAGATAGCTGAAAACGTACGTGAAGCCACTCATTATGCAGATGATTTCCGTATTAATAACGCTTCGGATTTAAAAGAAATTAGCTTACACCTTAAGAATTACGAAACAGCTGGGGATACATTAATTCATGATTTAATTGTTATGTTAAACAAATCATTTATGACTCCAATTGAACGTGAGGATATTCTGGAACTAGCTATCCGTATGGATGACATTCTAGACGGAATTGACAATTTTACGGCCCATCTTGAAATGTTCACATTAGTTGAAATTGATGAGTCAATGCGTACATTCCTAGGCTATATTGTTAAGAGTACCGATGAGATTGTAAAAGCGATGGAGCTATTAGCTCAGAAGAAATTGCTTAAGATGCATGAGCATTCCATTCTGATTAAGGATTATGAGCGTAAGTGTGATGAGGTGCTTCGTACTTCCATTAAGCAGCTTTTCTTAAACGAAAAAGATCCGATTCGTATAATTCAGTTTAAGGATATTTACGAGCAATTAGAAGATATCGCAGATTATTGTCAAAACGTAGCAAATACGCTTGAAACAATTATTATGCGTAACGCGTAGGAGCTTTTATTATGGATACTATTTTTATATTAACCATCCTAGTTGTGTTTTTTGCCCTTGCCTTTGACTTTATCAATGGTTTCCATGATACTGCAAACGCAATTGCCACTTCGGTTTCAACAAGAGCTTTAAAACCAAAAGTTGCAGTTTATATGGCCGCTATTATGAACTTTGTAGGGGCTCTAACTTTTACAGGGGTTGCTAAAACAATTACTAAGGATATTGTCGATCCCTTTACACTTCAAAACGGATCATTAATTATTTTAGCGGCTTTACTTTCAGCGATTATTTGGAACTTAGTTACCTGGTATTACGGAATTCCATCTAGCTCATCTCATACCCTAATTGGTTCTATTGCAGGGGCAGCTATCTCTGCTGCAGGATTTGGAGTTTTGAATTATGATGGGTTCACTAATATCTTGGTAGCTTTAGTCATATCACCATTTCTTGCTTTAGCAGTTGGATTTTCAATGATGTCACTATTTAAGGTGATTTTTAAACGAGGAAGCCTGTATGGGACAAACAAAAGGTTCCGTATCTTCCAAATAGGAACTGCAGCACTTCAATCGTTTACCCACGGTACAAATGATGCCCAAAAAGCAATGGGGATTATCACGATGGCCCTTATTGCAGCACAATGGCAAGCTACAGATGACATCCAGCTGTGGGTTCGTATTGCAGCAGCAACTGCGATGGGTCTTGGTACATCTATCGGTGGCTATAAAATCATTAAAACTGTTGGTGGTAAAATCATGAAGATCCGCCCTATTAATGGGGCAGCAGCTGACTTATCGTCTGCTATGATTATTTTTGGTGCTACAACTATTCATTTACCAGTTTCTACAACACACGTTATTTCATCCGCTATTATGGGGGTTGGGGCAGCTCAGCGTGTGAAGGGTGTTAAATGGGGAGTCGCTAAAAAAATTGTATTAACTTGGATTATTACTTTACCGATATCAGCCGTAGTAGCAGCTATCATCTTCCAAGTCTTAAATTTATTCTTTTAAATAATTAAAACCTCGTAATTGAATACGAGGTTTTTTCTTTTACTCTTTTATAATTACTCCTAATGATTTAGCAAATCCTATAGCTTGTTCCATGGAAACTGTGCAGCCCTTTAAATCTTCTAGTGATACTAATAGGTTTTCATATGTAGTGCTACTTAAGTCAACCCCATCTAAAGATGTATCCGTAAAGTTAGCCTCATCTATTTCACATGCTTCGAATTCTACAAGCTGTAAGGTGCAATCAATAAAGTCTGAATGATTTAATGTACAGTTATTAAAGGATACCTTTTTCAACTTAGAAAAACTTAGATTCAGGTAGTTCGAATGATTCTCGCAAACTCTCACATCAGTTAGCCTCGCATCCGCAAAGTTTGCTCCAAAGAGCTTACACGCTATGAATTCCACTCGATGAAATACTGCCTGTTCCATCACTACATTAGAAAGATCACATTTTTCAAAAATACAATCTATAAATTCCACTTGGTATAAATGTAAATCCACAAAGGAAGCTTGTTTGAAAAGTACTTGATCAAAGATTATCTTTCCTTCTGATTCCTCAATACCTTCAAGCGAACAAACAGTGGCGTTGGAAATATAATAATCCTCTTGCAAAGCTTCCTTTAAATTAATTTGTTCTGGGTTCTCATTGAGTTTTGGAGACGTAATTTTCACTTATATTCCTCCTTCAAAAATTTTCTTTTATCATAGCATTATATTAGCAGTTAAACTTGCTTTCCATTACAATAAAAAGGAAACTCTACCACTCAAACTGGTAGGTTTAACATAAGAGCTATATTACTACTTGGCTTTATCTAAGGAGGAAATATATGAAATTTTTAGCTAACCTAGTGACACGCCATTATAAAGTCACTTTGGGAGTTTGGATCATCCTGTTTGTGGCTCTTGCTTTTTTTGCATTACGTCTTCCATCTTTATTGGAGGGTGACGGTTTTAAAATGGACGGAGAACACCAGCAAGTAATGGATGAGCTAACTGAAACCTTTGATTTACCAGCCGAGACACTCTTCATCGTATTCAATCAAACATCTGATCAAACCATCCAAGATACGTTAGATGATATAGAAAACTTAAAAATAGTGAAAGATATCCAATCACCCTTGGAGGATTCTACTCTCTATAAGGAAAATGTATCATACGCAATGTTGCACTTTAACACGGATACCGAGAACATGTCAGAGGTAGTTGATGACATTCGTCAATCTATCGGAAATGAAAAGGGTGTCACTTTAACTGGGGCTGCCGCCATCAATAAAGATATTAATACGGCTAGCCAAAAGGACTTGGCTAGTGCAGAAGCAATCGGTCTTCCAATAGCATTGGTCGTTCTGCTCCTTGCATTTGGAAGTGTAGTTGCCGCTTTGGTGCCAATTGCTGTGGGTATTGTCACAGTAGTTTCAGCACTTGGAGTCATGACATTCTTTGGCGAAGCCATGGATTTATCTATTTTCGTCCTCAACATAGTTCCAATGCTCGGGCTTGCGTTAAGTATTGATTTTGCTTTATTACTAATTAATCGTTATAAAGAAGAGCTTACCGAAAAGTCCGTTGTAGAGGCTGTCCAAATCTCTATAAAAACAGCTGGTCGCTCTATTATTTTCTCTGCACTTTGTGTATTTATTGGGCTGGGAGCCATGTTTGTATTAGAAGTAGAGATCTTTCAAAATATTGCTCTTGGTGGTATGCTTGTCGTCGCTATGGCAGTATTGGGATCCATTACCCTATTACCAGCCTTACTGATGGTATTAGGTGATCGTATTAATAAATGGACTATCTTGCGTGTGAAGCCTGGTGCCTCTACCAAATGGAGAAACTTTGCCTCCTTTGTTATGAAGCGACCTGTTACTTTAATCATTGTAGCTTTTGTGTTGCTCGGGATAGGTATAATCCCGGTAAAAGAAATGACATTAACCATCCCATCAGTAGAATCTCTACCTAAGGACTATGATTCCCGTCAAGCTTATGAAGTGATGGAGGATGAGTTTAATATGGGGGACCAGTCTACGATTTACGTGGTGGCTGATCGACCAGGTGGCTGGGAAAATACAGATGGCCTAAACACTATGAAAAATTTAGAAGAGCAGCTTTTGAAGGATCCTGATGTTAAATCAGTAGATACTGTCTTTTCGGCTAGTGAAATACCTACCGTCGAACAGTGGGAGCAAAGCATGATGATTCCAGAGGTATCAGGTCAGCTCACCCCACTAATGGATACCTTTGTCCAAGGTGACAAATTAATGATTCCTGTTACATTAGGACTTAATGGCTCATCTGATGAAGCACAGGATTGGGCAAGAGAATGGGCAGATAAAGACGTTGGCACAGATATTTTATTAGGTGGTCAACCTAAGTTTAATCAAGAAATATTTGATGAAATTTTTGATAAGGTCGGGATATTGCTAGGAATAATATTGGGCTCTACCTTTATCATTTTAACCATCGCCTTCCGTTCCGTGCTTATACCTTTAAAAGCAATTATTATGAATGTAATTGGTTTAGCCTCCACGTTTGGCATACTTGTTTATATATTTCAGTATGGCCATTTTGGTTTAGAGGAAACGACCATTGCCTTAATAATTCCAGTCATTGTTTTCAGTTTAGTCTTTGGGCTAAGTATGGACTATGAGGTATTCCTCATCTCCCGTATTCAAGAGGAGTATATGAAACATCACAATAATACGAAAGCAACTGTAGATGGATTAACCTCCACTAGTAAAATAATTACCTCTGCTGCATTAATTATGATTGTTATCACCGGTGCATTTGCCTTCACAGAGGTTATGCCAGTCAAGCAAATTGGTATCGGAATAGCTATAGCAGTGGCTATAGATGCTTCAATTATCCGCTTACTATTAGTTCCAAGCTTGATGAAACTTTTTGGTAAATGGAACTGGTGGCTACCTTTTAGAAAGGGACCTTATAAATCCAAAAACTTCCATTAAACATGGGTACTAAACCTTTAAAGAAACCGGAATACAACAAAGCCTAGTAGATACTCATACTCTACTAGGCTTTGTTTTTAGGTTAGAATAGATTACTTCCAGGTCAGTCAATCGACTCCTCTAGAATTTCGCTTGATACCATTCCTTTGCAGCTTGTACTTCGCTTTGTGTTAACTGATGACCGTATTCATGCCAGTGCATCTCCACACTAGCGCCTGCATTTTGCAATAAGTCCTTCAGTTCTTCAGATTCAGCTGCCGGGCACATAAAGTCGTTCTTTCCTGCTCCAATGAACACCGAAGTACCTGACATGACTGGTATCTCTACTCCACGCCTCGGCACCATCGGATGATGGAGAATCGCACCTTTTACGGCATCCTTATATTCAAATAAAAGGTTCCCTGCAATGTTAGCTCCATTAGAATAACCAATCGCTACTACTTGATCACGATCAAATTTATAGGTTTGAGCTGCTTCATCTAGGAAGCTTTTTAATTCCTCTGTACGAGCCTGCAAGTCCTCGAGATCAAAAACCCCTTCCGCAAGACGTTTAAAAAACCGAGGCATTCCGTTTTCTAGCACATTCCCTCGCACACTCAGAATATTAGCTGAGCTGTCTATCTCTTTCCCTAGTCCAACTAAATCATGCTCATTACCACCTGTACCATGCAATAACAATAAGGTCGGTCTCGAAGAATTCTCCCCTGGAAAAAATAAATGCTTCATCATTAAAAGCTCCTCTTTTATCTCGAATTTGAGATAATTATAGCCAACATATATTTTCTCGTCAAATAATGCGCTTCACGTTGTTTCTAGTATTTCCCTCAGCCTTTGTGGTTCATCTACTCGGATGGCAAACTGCGTAACTACTTTTTCCTTCCCCATGAACATTGTCGCCTCTATAGGTTCATGCAAGTGGATTAAGGCTTGGGGTTCTAATGGTTCAAAATCACGATACATAAATTGAAGTGTGTGCTTATCCGGAACAGCCACACCCCATTCTACATTCTTAATTAGATGTAGCGGGACAACAATTCGAGCACTAAGTCCTTGTGTCACATACAGGTTACCGTTTTTTATCTCTGCGGGGTGTAAACGTGTTACTTGGATATCAGCTAGGAAATAGAAAACACTATAAATATTAAAGACCAATAACACGAATGACAGGAGAATCGATTTGTCGTGTAGCCACCAATGAAGCCCAATTGTTTCTATAATAATTGCATGTATAATCATTACATTAAAAGCAATGTAGCTTGTTTTTTTGTGTAAAGTAACTATATTTGGATGACTAGGGGCCTTCTTTTTCCACGTGAAAATTGCATAATAAAACATTAAAAGTTCAGAAACGATTATACGTATAAGAATATTTTTTGTAACTACCTGTTTAATAGAAGGTATTAGGCTAAACAATGGCGAAGTTTTCATTTCCGTCATGGAAGCTTTAATTTTTGGGGTTTTATAGATGACCAAAAATATTAAACTTAACTCTGCCAAGATCAAAAGTGCTTCCAAAGCAATTCCCAGATATAGAATTCCTTTAAACGGGGAAAACAATTCGGAAGGTATAAAAAATCTAGCAATAACTAATCCTCCAACCATAAGACCCATTACTTGTTTGAAGGAAATCTTAAAGATTGCATAAACGAGTAAAGGTGCAACAATTGCTAAATCTATAAGAGACCCAATAGCAACTCCGCTATTAAGCTGAAGTGAAAAGAAATCCTGCACTTGTGGTCGATACACTAGAAAATTAGAAAGAAGTACTAGCAGCAAAAAAGCTAAGGCTATATTCGCAGTCTGTGTTTTTCGATAAACCATTTCAATCCCTCCCTGTACGACTATATTTTAATTATAGCTTTCCTTATAATACCAGCACTACTATAATTAATAAAATATTCAAAAAATGAGCACAAATTTGTGAACATTCGTGTAGAACAACTAAAAGAAAGAATTTTAGCCTCTCAAGGGAAAGAACAAGCTGATTTCATTCTTCGCAATGCGAAGATAGCAGACGTATTTTCATTAGAATGGAAATTAGCAGACATTGTTGTGACAAACGGTCATATCGTCGCAGTGGATACAACTGGAGCATTTATAGCAAAGGCTGAGCAAGACGCTGAAGGTAAGTATGTCGTCCCTGGTCTAATTGACGCTCATATACATATCGAATCTTCAATGGTAACCCCATTAGCATTTAGTCGAATACTCCTTCCACATGGTGTCACAACAGTTATTACAGATCCTCACGAGACAGCCAATGTCTCCGGAGCTGACGGGATTCAATTTATGATAGATGAATCTTTAAAAAGTGAGATGGATATTCATATTATGCTACCCTCTAGCGTCCCAGCCACACCTTTTGAACATGCCGGAGCCGTCCTAAAAGCTAAGGAGCTACAACCTTTCTTAACTAAGGAGAAGGTCCTTGGGTTGGCTGAAGTGATGGACTTCCCTGCTGTCCTTTCGGGAGATTCTGATATGTTAGACAAGATTGCAATGGCCCTTGAAGCTAATGTTCCTATAGATGGTCACGGTGCTGGACTTAAGCCAAATCAAATTAGAGGCTACCGAGTGGCAGGTATCCATACTGATCATGAATGTATAACGGCAGAAGAAGCATTAGATCGAGTAGCACAAGGGATGTATGTTTTAGTTCGGGAAGGCTCTGCAGCCAAAAATTTAAGAGACGTACTGCCCGCTGTAAATACACAAAATGCACGTCGATTTATGTTTTGTACGGACGATAAGCATTTGGATGAATTGATAGAGGAAGGAAGCATCGACCATGCCATACGTCTAGCTATCAAGGAAGGAATGGAGCCATTACAAGCAATTCAATTAGCAACATTAAATGCCGCTGAATGCTACAAATTGTATAACAAAGGTGCCATAGCTCCAGGTTTCATTGCAGACTTTTTTATGATTGATAGCCTGGAATCCTTTCGTGCCATTTCCGTTTGGAAGAATGGACTAAAGATTGCTGAAGATAACAAAATGCTAAAAGTAAATGCTTCCGAAGATTACTTACCACAGCGTATTTGCAAATACTGTTTCATTACCAACGCTTTCCGTAGCTGACTTTTCCATCCCCTTAACCAATGATGGAACCGCAAATGTTATTGAAATAATGCCCAATCAAATTACAACTCGTAAAAAAGTGCTAAAGGTTCCTGTAATAGAAGGTTTCTTCACTCCTTGTACAGAACATGATTTACTTAAGCTAGCAGTAATTGAGCGACACCAAGCATCAGGGAACATTGGTCTTGGAATTGTGCACGGGTTTGGTATTAAGAAGGGGGCAATAGCAACTACTATCGCCCACGATTCACATAACATGGTTGTACTTGGGACAAATGATGAGGATATGCTTGCAGCCTGTAAACATTTAGAGAGTATACAGGGTGGGGTTGTAATCATAAAGGATGGAAAGGTGTTAGCTTCCCTCTCCTTACCTATAGCAGGTTTAATGTCCGATAAACCTGCAACGCAAACTGCTAAAGAGTTAACAATTTTACATGAATCATTAATCTCCATTCATCCGAACTTAGATTTCCACTTATTATTAACTTTATCATTTGTAAGCTTACCAGTTATACCTGAACTAAAATTAACTGATACCGGGCTTTTTGATGTAGTTGCCTACAAGCACATTCCAATTCAGGCATAGGTTCATTCTCCCCTAAAGGAGTCAACTCGTTTCCTATAGGCTTTGACCATATAAAAGGGCGTGGTCGTCACTATCTTCATGACCACATCCCTATTGTGTTTTATGGATTAGCTAGTCCCTCCCTCTTGTTTTAATTGTCTAAAGTTTACTACTAAAATCCTTAACGTTCTTGCATACCTCCCTTCATTTTTTAAATAAAAAGGGTAGGGTTGATTTATAATGTAAAGAAATCTTAGATTAGAGAGTAGAATTGATTTATCACACCAGCCGGACGCTTTCCTCGGGGTGAGCAAAAAGTAGAAATATCTTTAATGTATTGATAAAGCGGTAATAAATTTAATCGCATAAACAAAGCTGAAAAACTTTCACCAACCCCAATTTCATCATCCACTTATGTTCTTAATAGCCATTTGAAAGTTACTTTGTTTATGTTTACAATCACTATAAAAATGGTTAGTCAAAATCAACCAGTAACTTTAACAAACTAATAAAAAAATTCCCCATAGCAATTAGCGCTATGGAGAACTTTAGATTATTCTTCTACTTTTTCAATCGTTTTAGCTTCACCTGATGCTGGATGGGATTCCTTTAGGGATTCATATCCGACTTTGACTAGATCATACAATTCTAACTCATTGCGCTGAGCCATCGAAATATTAAACCAAGTAGCACTTTTCCCAGCTTCTAGTGCTTCTTCTACCGATAAAGTGCGCGCTTCATCTTCACTTAAATCTTCTACAACAAGAATACCACTGTCCTTCGTGTCTATAATAATCCCAGTGATATAGCCAATTGGCTGTGCTTGAGTAGGATTATTCTCAAAGAAGTTCATGATGAAGTAAAAGGTCGTTCCAATTGCGATGAGTAAAATCCCAATAATAATTACTACCGTTGTTTTACCTTTCATACAAAAACCTCCTTATCTTTTTGCAGTAAGACGGAAGCCTTCTTCTAAAAGATATGCTTTTGCTTCATTGTAGGTGCCAAAGCTCTCCTCTAGGTTATAACCATGGTAGACATTCCAAAGAGTATCCTCTTGTAAAAGAGTTAGCTTAGAGCTTTCTTTGTTTGTCCATTCCTCCTCTACTTCTTCGTCGATCAATTCCTCTTCCTCAGTCGCTAAATAGGCAATAGAATCTTTGATCATTTGGCGTAGTTCATCTGCTGATACTTCTCGAATATTAACTAATCCTTTTTCTTTTGCTTCATATTGCGGAAGATCTCCAACATACACAAAGCCATTGCCATTAGGATGTAGATGGTAGATTACAGTTGTTTTATCATATAAGCTTTCTTCATAATGGTAGTTAACTCGCTTCATCGATACTTCTTTACGAGTTAATTCAGGAAACTCTTGAATAATTGCTTCTTTCTCTTCAAATGTTAGCATATGATTCCTCTTTCTTTTCTTATCTTTAGTTTATTATTATAGCATAAATTCTACCCTCTTCGCGTCCACCACTCTGCTACTATTATAAAACAAATGACAACCGCAATTGCCACAGCAAAAAACCAATCAGGTATGCTTCCCAATATTATATCCTCCTAACAAACCCGTACTAACTATGGCAAATATATATTTCTTCTGTTCAGGAGACACATCTCTCCTTCCATTCTAGCTGGGCTCTACCTTATTATCCTTAAAATTACTATACTTGTTCCTATTAATTATATTCACTTTATTTTACTTCACATTTAATCCCGTCTCTTGCGAATAGATATTACTGCTAAATTGTGATAAACTAAAGGACAGACAATAAGAGGACGTGAGAGAAATGATTAAAATTGAATTACCAAAACCAACCGTTACTATTACACAACGCACGCAAGCACTTAAAGAAGGAGAAGTTGAAATCCCATCTATCTATGGATTTATCGATTTCCACCAAATCCCTCGTGATAAAGGCGGCATCTTTATGTTTTATAACAAAAATGATGAGCTATTATTTGTAGGAAAAGCCCGTAAAATTCGTCAGCGCATTAAAAAGCATTTTGAAGATAATGTTTCTCCGATGATTAAACATCGCGACGAAGTTTACAAAATTAGCGTGTGTATAGTGGAAGAGGCTATGGATCGTGAAATATATGAAACATATGCGATTAATACCTTAAAGGCTAAATACAATATTGATAAAGTATTTTATAAGTAAGATATCTCATGCCTCATGATAGAGGCATGAGTTTTTTATTTTGTTTCCTCAAAAATACTCGTACTGTGCTTTGGCTGCACTCTTGCTTTCGGATCTAATGAAGCTTTTATATGACTGATTGCATTGGGAACTTCACCAAATCCAACTGCAATTAGCTTTACTTTACCTGCGTGTGTACACACATCACCAGCAGCATATATGCCTTCTACACTTGTTTCCATTTTTTCATTCACTACTACCGAATTCTTTTCCATTTCTAGACCCCAGCTTTTCAGTGGTCCAAGAGATGCTACGTTGCCATAGTTGACTAGCACATGGTCTACAGGAATTCTTTCCTCTACTTTATCCTTGCTCACTACAACAACTTCTTGAATACGTTCTCCATCACCAATTAGTTCTTTGACCGCATAGGAAGTTTTAACATGCACTTTTGAACCTTGAAGCTGTTGTACGGATTTTTCATGAGCCGTGAATTGCTCACGACGATGGCAGAGGGTTACTTTTGAAGCAATATTCTCTAACATTAACGACCAGTCTAGGGCAGAATCTCCGCCACCCAGTACTAATACATTAGAATTTTGAAAGTCATTTAAGTCCTTTACTTTATAATATAAATTTTTACCCTCATATTCCTTAGCTCCAGGAACAGTTAATTTACGTGGTTGAAACGAACCTACCCCAGAGGTCAGAAGGATTGTTTTGGAGTAATGTGTATCTTTGTCAGTTTTCAATATAAAATATTCATCGTGCTTCTCCAGTTCATTTGCAGTTTCCTCTAAACATATTGTCGGGTCACTATAGGATGCCTGTTCCACTAAATTAGCTACTAAATCCTTTGCCAATATTTTAGGAAGACCTCCAATATCATATATATATTTATCTGGGTAAAGCTCCATTAGCTGTCCGCCTAGCTCTGGAAGGCTATCAATTATTTTCACCTTTAAATCACGGAGCCCCGCATAAAAGGATGCAAACAATCCAGTTGGACCTCCCCCTATAATTGTTACGTCATACACTTCATGTTTCATGTTGAACAATCACCTCATTAATCTATTATTTACTTTATAAGAAACGGCTTCGTACTTCTGGAGAGGGTATCATACAGCTCTCCTTTTTACCAAACCAACGATAACGATTTTTTGCGATGAATTTGTAAACACTGTTTCTAATTGGTTTAGGAACAAGTATGAAAATATAAAGATACCTCCATAAACCACTTAAATTCCTACACACTCTTAACGCTCCATCGGAAAATTTGTAGACTTTTTCATCTTCTATCAAGATGAAACTATCGATGTGATTCGAGATACCATATTTTTCTTTCAATTCCACTCCCGCATCACTTTGAAGTGCAGCAAACTTAAAATAACCACGAGTGTCTCGTTTTATTATAAATTGAACACTGGAATCACAAAAATTACATTCTCCATCAAACATAACGATAGCTGCCATTTAACATTCCCCCTTGCTTCTAGTGTATCAGAAAGAATTTGGACTGTTAAATGACAGGGGCTAAATTCCCTTAATACTTTTGACGGAGAGAATAGAGAGCATAAAATAGAAAAAAAAGATGCCCAATACACTTTGGAAATGGCATCTTTTAATTAGTTTATTTGTCTTGCGGAGTATCTGATGAGCCATAGGATTCTACATCCTCGAAGCTATTACTGTAGTCTCTAAGTTCCTTTTCTTCCTGTTCGACTGGACGGTCTGTATCAGGTTTTAATATATCTTCTTCGACTGGGCGGAAGTCTTCTATCTCCTGTTGGGCGTCCTCAATACAAGTTAATGCTGTTGGTTTAGCTTCTAACCGTTCTATAGGGATTTGCTTGTTGCATACCATACATTTTCCGTAAGTCCCCTCATCCATAGCCTGAAGCGCAGCCTTAATATCTTCTATTTCCTCTTCATTATGCTTTCGTATGGCTAATCTTGTATGCTGGTCAGTTAAATCCGTTGCATTGTCTGCAGGATGATTATCGTATTGGGATAACTCCGTTGTTTCAAATTCTTCATCGCTATTTAAACTTTCCTCTAATTCTTTAAATCGGTTAAGTAATTCCTCTTTTAGTTTTTCATATTTGGCCATGTCAATTCCTCCTTAGGTTAGTATAGGATTACCCGAAAGTCGGGAAAATAAAACTAAATCAATTCGCTAGAGTTTCTCTTACATAAAATACGGATATGTTAGTAATATATAGAGAAGGAGTGATTGTAAATGGGAATTCACCGTTTTTTTATGAGCATGAACGAGTTGGAGAGAATTATACGGGCACCAGGAAGATTCAAATATGAAGAGCATAATGTAGCAGCTCATTCTTGGAAGGTCGCTCAATACGCTATGTTCTTTGGAACTATAGAGGAAAACCATGGAGCGACAATTAACTGGAAGTCTTTGTATGAGAAGACTATTAACCATGACTTTGCAGAGATTTTTATAGGTGATATTAAAACACCAGTAAAACATGCTTCTCCTGAATTAAAGCAAATGCTTTCGCATGTGGAAGAGAAAATGATGGAAAAATTTATACTGAATGAAATACCTGAAGAATTCCAACCTGTATTTTTTGATCGAATGAAAGAGGGTAAGGATGAAACTATTGAAGGTCGTTTGCTAGAGCTAGCAGATAAAATGGATCAGGTTTATGAAGCTTTTACAGAGCTACAGCACGGCAATACTGACCCAGAATTTATCAAGATGTATGAGACTGCATTAAGAAAGATATTACACTTACCACTTAAAGAAAGTGTTACCTATTTTAAGGAAGTCATGCTCCAGGATATTATTGCTGAGGAATCTGTCATAGACGTGAAAAATATTACGTTAAAAATTTTAGTAGAATAAGGAAAATTTTTCAATAAAACCTGCGATATATTGCATAATATAGTGTATAATATGAAACAACTAATACTTTTTGAAGGAGGTTGTTTTATGCCTATACCAATTGACCATACCAAACCAGTACGTACTACCGCTAAGCTACATGCGTTCAATCAGCTACAACAATGGATTATCGATGGTACTCTTCAACCAGATGAGAAGCTAAACGATATAGAGCTAGCACAAGCTTTAGGTGTTAGTCGTACACCAATAAGAGAATCACTTCAGCTATTGGAATCCCAGGGCTTTGTATCCATGCAACCAGGAAGAGCAACACAGGTTACTCCTGTGGAACCGGAGGACATTTATAATTTACTCCCTCCTTTAGCAGCATTACAAGCGCTCGCAGCTGAACTTGCAACTCCTAATATGGACGAAGAAATTTTAAATATGCTCGAAGAAAAAAATAAAGAATTCGCAACGGCGCTGCAAGCTAAAGAATTTACTAAAGCACTAAAAATTGATGAAGAATTCCATCAGCTGATTGTGGATCGTGCGAATAATCCATACATATTCTCTATGGTAGAAATGCTCCAGGCTCATGTAAGAAGACTTTATTATTACGAAAAAATTAATTTAAGAGAGCAATCAATCGAACAACATCAAGAATTAATTCAGTTGTTTAAAGACAAGGAAGTTTCAAAGCTTACAGAAGTAATGCGCGCTAACTGGATTTATACGATAGAAGAATTTTAGTTACCTTAAAAAAATAGCTTTGTTAAAGTTATTGGTTGATTTTGGATAGACATTACGTTTTTATACTGACTGTACAATTTAAATGGCTAGTTAGAACATAATTAGATTATTGCGTGTGGTTGGAGTCAGTTTTCCGGTATTATTTATGCGAGTAATTTATAAATAGAATTTATTGAAATACAGCCCTACTCCATTTATTGATTGGAGCGCCAGACGGCGACTCCTGTGGGATGAGTGAGACAGTTAAGACATCACAACCGCGCGCGTAAGCGACGGGTGATGGCTTAACGCTCACCCCACGAAAAAGCGTCCGGCTGGCGCGGAAATCAATACTACTATCCGATTTAGAAAGCATCCTAAATCAACCCTAACCTTTAACATAGACAAAAAAATAAAGACGTGAAATCAAATTGCTGATTTCGCGTCTTTTAATTTATGGACTAGTTATGCCCCAGCCTATCAAATTTAATATTATCTAATTACCCTAGCAATAAGAGATGTTATAACAGTGATGACAATGAAAGGAATGACCCAGCCAAGTCCTACACCGTAAAATGGTAATATATTGTCATACAAGTTTATAATGGATTGTAACCATCCAAAATACTCTATTTCTAAAGATTCACATAGCGCTTTCAATCCATCTACAATACTGATTAGGAAAGTAAAGAACATCACTACTACGTATACTAGCCTTGAATGATAGAACAATGGTGATAAAAAAGCTAGCAATATTAAAACAATAGCCAACGGATATAAAAGCATTAGCACTGGTACAGAGTATGTAATAATATTCGCTAAGCCAAAGTTAGCGATAACACATGTAAATACACTAAAAACAATTACAAATACTTTATAGCTTACAGCAGGTATCAATGTATGGAAATACTCAGCACAAGCAGTGGTTAAGCCAATGCTCGTTGTTAAACAAGCTAAGATGATTACAATGGCTAATAGAATAGCTCCAAAGGAACCAAAATAATGCTCGGAAGCTGCACTTAAAACAGGACCTCCAGTATCCATTATCCCAAACATATCAACAGACGTAGCTCCGAGATATCCAATACCAGCATAAATTATTCCTAAGAAGAAAATTGCAATGGCACCAGACTTAGCCGTTGCTGCTAAAATACCTTTTTTAGAGGTGACACCCATTGCACGCACTGCATTAATGACAATAATACCGAAGACTAGGGAAGCCAAAGCATCCATTGTATTATACCCTTCTGTAAAACCTGTCATAAAGGCATTATCAACGTAGCTTCCCTGCGGTGCACTAAAATCTCCCATAGGCTTGAATATAACAAAGACCAATAAGATTAGTAGCCCTATTAGTATTCCTGGAGAAAGGTATTTCCCCACATTATCTACAATCTTCGATGGATTCAAGGAAAGCCATAATGTAAGACCAAAGAAAATAACTGTAAACACGAACAAACCGATTTGTGTATATTCAGAATTTACAAAGGGCATGATTCCAATTTCATAAGAAACAGCACCAGTTCTAGGCAATGCGAAAAAAGGACCGATTGTTAAATAAAGTAAAGAAGTAAAAACAATTGCAAAAATAGGGTGTACTCGACTAGACAGTTCCTGCAAATTTTTACTTCCAGAGAAGCCCATTGCTAATGTCCCTAAAAATGGGAGTCCAATACCAGTTATTAAAAATCCTATTATAGCAACCCATAAGCTTGTTCCAGCATTTTGTCCAAGGCTCGCTGGAAATATTAAATTACCTGCTCCAAAAAATAAAGCAAATAACATTATTCCAATAACTAAATAACTTGAAAAGGATAATTTATTGTCCAAATGAATTGCCTCCTGTGATTTAAGAAATACTCATTTCTTCTATATTGTCATATTGTAATGAAAAAATGTGTTAAATGATCTTTCATCATCACTTAAATGTTAATAATAATCATGATAATACTATGTATTTATGCAGAATGCAATATATTATAAAAACTTATAGAATAATTGTTTAATTTAAACAAAAAAGAGTTAGCCAATAAAATAACTTCATCAGCTAACTATTTTTAGCGTTTTCATCTTCTTCTTCAAATAAAATTTCTGTTAAAGAATTATCAGAAGAGTTTTCAGCCAATTCTACATTTGTTCTATATGCAGCCCTCGTCAATAGATGCCCTGCAACAGGAGCAGTTAAAAACACAAATAAAATACCTAATATTAATCTAATACTGACAAAGCCGTCATGAACCCAAAAATATACAAATGCTCCCGAAAGAGTTAGTAATACTGCAACTGTAGAGCTTTTTGTAGCAGCATGTGAGCGGGTGTAAACATCTGGAAGCCTAATAATTCCTATCGCACTAATAACACTCATTATACTTCCTAAAAGAACGATCAGTGCTGCAAGCAACTCAACTGTCTGACTTACGCTCAATGATAACACCCCTCTCAATATATCGAGAAATAGCAATCGTACTTATAAATGCTAATATTCCTAATATAAGAATTGCCTCTAGAAAGGCCTTTGTCTTAAGTACAATCGATACTATAGCAATTATAGATATCAAGTTTACCCCAATCATATCTAAAGCTACGGCTCTATCTGGCATGGAAGGACCCTTTATAATTCGAAAAAGTGCTATTCCTATGGAAACTGCAAATAACGAAAGTGATAATACTAGTATTTTCTCTACCATTTAACGGGTCACCTCCATAATTGCTTTTTCAAATTTCTTTAATGATCGTAAAACATCTGCTTTTGAGGTTTCCATATCCATCGCATGAATATAAAAAGTATCTCCTTCTGGATTTACCTCCATTACGACCGACCCCGGAGTTAAAGTAAGTAATAGTGCAAGCGTCGTAATCTCCCATTCACTAGATAACTTAGTCTTATACGTAAAGATCCCTGGCTTAATCTTAAGCTTAGGACTAAGTATCTGTTTACTAATCACAATACTAGATGTAGCCAATTCCCTGTTAAAGATAAAAATCAACTTTAAAATTGAAAATAGACGCTTCAGATAAAATTGTGTTCCAAAAAATCGGTGCATGAGGAACACAATTCCAATACCAACGAAAAATCCGCTTACAAAGGTTTGTAATTGTAACTCCTCTGTGTCCATTAGTAATGTCCACAAAAATGCTATGAATAAATTAAGTAGAAACTGTGCTGGCATTATATATCACCCCTCCCATTACTCTTCTCTGCCTAGAATGGCATCAATATATATGGAAGGATTGGTCAGCGTATTTGCTGCATCACTAACATACACCGATACCACCTCTGCTCCCAGACCGAGTGCAAGCGTTCCAATACCTAGTAAGAATATTGGAAAAATCATGCCAAACTTCAAGGGTGTTTCATCTTCTAGACTGATAATAGTTTCACCGAATATGGAATTTAAAAATATGCGAAGCAACGAATACAGAACTACTATGCTCGAGAGAAATGCTAAGGCTAATAATATATATGCCCCTGACTCAATTGCCCCTTGACCTACTAATATTTTTCCTACAAAACCGCTAAGTGGCGGAATTCCTGCTAAGGAACAAGTCACAATGAAGAACATCCAACCAAGTAATGGATAGTTTTTAATCAAACCGCTTATTTCATTAATTCTTGTTTTACCTGTTAAAGAAATCATTGTACCCACTAATAAAAATAGCATTGCCTTAGCAATCATGTCGTGCACGATATAATATATAGAACCTTCAATAGCCACAGTAGTTCCTATTGCTAAACCAACAAGCATGAACCCAACAGCAATTACAACATTATAAGAGGCTATCAAGCGCATATCTTTGTAGGCAATTGCTCCCATACATCCAACTATGAGCGTAATACCAGCCATAATACCGAGCAGCGTGTGCGTTATAAAAGGATCATGATAGAAAATGATCGTAAAAGTACGGAACAAGGCATAGATACCAACCTTTGTTAGAAGAGCACCAAATAAAGCAGCTATTGCCATTGGTGGCGCACTATACGAACCTGGTAACCAAAAGAATAGTAATAGTCCCGCTTTTACGCTAAAAACAACTAGAAACAGTATACCTATAGTTGTTAATAAGGGATCTTGTCCTGTTTCAGCTACCCTCTCTGATAGATGGGCCATATTAAGCGTGCCAAGAGAACCATATAGATAAGCAAGTGCCAATAAAAAGAACCAGGAAGCAACCACATTAATCACTACATATTTAATAGATTCTCTTAGCTGGCGTTTTGTGCCCCCTAAGGTTATTAATACATAGGATGCCAATAGTGTAACTTCAAAACAGACAAATAGGTTAAACATATCACCTGTCAAAAATGAGCCGTTTACCCCAGCTAACAGAAACAACACAAACGGATAAAAGTACATCTTCTCGTGTCTTTCTCCAATAGAAGAAAAGGCATACATCATACAAAGTGTAGTTACAATACTTGCCGTCAACACTAGTAACATGGAAAAGGAATCTGCCACAAATAGAATTCCAAATGGAGGCTCCCAGCCGCCAAAGTCTAATCGAAGAATTCCTTCTTTTTGTATGGTATTTAAAGTATATATACTAATTCCTGTAATCGAAAGCAAGGTCACTAAAGTAATGATACGTTGCAATTTAACTTGACGATTAAAAAATACTAATAAAACTCCTATCATAATAGGAATGATTAAAGGTAAGACAATAATATTATTCATCATTTGTTCCTCTCAATGCATCCAGGTCATCTGTGCCAATGTCCTGATACGCTCGGTATGCAAGAACAAGTATAAAAGCTGTTACTGCAAAACTAATTACAATAGCAGTTAATATCAAGGCTTGTGGCAGCGCATCCGTATAAGGTGCGTTTGCTTCCTTTAACAAGGGCACGTTCCCTCTTTTTAAATCACCCATAGTCAATATAAGTAAATGAGCTGCATGAGATAATACTGCAGTCCCTAAAATTACTCGAATTATATTACGAGATAAGATTAGATAAGTAGCAACGGCAACTAAAATACCGATTAATATAACCATAATTGTTTCCATTAGCTATCATCCTCACTTATGCTTAAAATTATTGTAACGAGCACCCCAACTACCGTTAAGGCAACTCCTGCTTCAAAAATCGTGACAGTTGTTAGCTCCGTTTTACCGAAGATCGGCAAGTCAAAATAAGCAAACGTTTGGGACATAAATGGAACTCCAAATAACAAGGAACCTAAACCTGTCCCGGTAGCTAATAACACACCTACCGCAGCTACCAGCTTAAAGTCTAAGGGAAGACTTTTTTGAACCTTTTCTATACCATTTGATAAGTAAAGAAGGACGAAGGCAGAAGCTAAAACCAGTCCTCCGATGAAGCCTCCCCCTGGTGTATTATGACCTGAAAGAAATAAATAAACTCCAAAGGTTAAAATGATAAAAACACCTATTTTAGCAACATTACGAAGAATAACATCATTGATTTTCACTGTCAGTGTCCTCCTTTTTCGCTCTAAGCTTAATCATGGTATATATACCTAAGCCTGCTATAAAAAGAACAACTACTTCTAGCATCGTATCGAACCCACGGAAATCGCCTAATATCGCGTTTACAATATTAGCTCCTCCCGCTAAGTTATATGCATCTTCAAATAGATAAGAAATCCGTTCAAACTGATCGTAGTTCAACACTGACAATCCCACTAAAACTACTACTAGCCCTACTCCAATTGATATAATGGCATTCATATTCTTAGTTTTTGATGATACTTTTTCTTTTTGCCAATCAGGCAAATGTGAAAATGCCAAAAGGAAAAGTGCAGTTGTAACGGATTCTACTACCAATTGTGTTAATGCTAGATCTGGAGCTCTAAATATTACGAAGAAAATAGCTACGGTATAGCCTAAAACTCCATTTAATAAAGTTGCAGTAATTCTAGATTTTGCAATTAACATGGCTAAGCTAGCAATAACCATAATTATTACTAAAATAATCTCGTATGTCCTAAACTTTGCACTTGGTGTTGTATCAAGTGAAAAAGCACCCGACATAATTAAGTACCCACCAACTGTTGCGATAAAGAAAATATAAATGTATGCTAGGTAATCTCTTAAATAGCCAGTCATATAACTTTTTGTCGCAATGGTAGATTGCTTCTCTGAGAAGCTTAAAAAATTCATATACAGAGCATTAAAGGAGTATTTCTGTGGTAGTATGCTATAAATTGGTCTCCAATATCTTAAAACTTTAAAAAGAAGAAAACCTACTACTATAACTGCTAATGTCATCTTTAACTCAGTATTAAAACCATGCCAAGCATAGATGGAAGGCGTTAGCTTCTCAGGATCTCCAAAGGTTGGATAAATACTGGCCATTGCTGGTTTCAATAAATAATTTCCAACTATATTGGGGAAGAAAAATATACCGACTACTAAAATAGTAAGGATGATTGGTGAAATAAGCATACCGATCGGTGCTTCATGAATTGGTTTATCCAATTTTTCAGGCTGTGCTTTACCTAAGAAAGTTTTAAAGATGAAAACCATACAATATACAAAAGTCAGCACACTACCTACCCATGCAATTACCGGAAATATCACTCCCCATGACTGCAAGGAAAAAACATCTGCTTCCATTATAGAAATGGTAGCTGTAAAGAACATTTCTTTACTTAAAAAGCCATTAAAAGGCGGCAGTCCTGCCATTGATAGACTTCCGATTGTAGCAACTGTAAAGGTAATTGGCATAAAGGTCATTAGTCCGCCTAATCGACGGATATCACGTGTCCCGAGCTCATGGTCAAGTATACCAACGACCATGAACAGCGCACCCTTAAAAGTAGAATGGTTAATCATATGAAATAGTGCAGCAAACGTGGCCTGCGTATAGACGACAGACTCCTCAGAATAGCCGTATTGTAAAGCAATAGAACCAAGACCTAACAGACTCATAATTAAGCCGAGCTGACTAACTGTAGAGAAGGCTAGTAGTGCCTTTAAATCGGTTTGCTTTACTGCATTGAATGATCCCCAGAACATAGTGATCATACCAACCGTACTTACTGTCCAAAACCACGTTTGATCCATGCCGAAAATTGGTGTAAAGCGAGCTACCAAGTATATACCTGCCTTAACCATTGTTGCGGAATGTAGATACGCGCTGACCGGGGTCGGTGCTTCCATAGCATCCGGTAACCAAATATGGAAAGGAAACTGTGCAGATTTTGTAAAAGCACCTAATAGGACCAAAATTAATGCTGGTACAAATAAATCATGATTAGTTAACTCCAAGGCAATCGGAATAATTTCGCGAATACTGAATGTACCAGTCATCGTATAAATCATTATGAACCCTACCAGCATTGCAATACCACCGCTCACCGTGATAAGCATTGCCTTTTGAGCACCTTGTCTAGATGCATTACGGTGGCTCCAGAATGCTATTAACAGGAACGAGGATACACTTGTTAGTTCCCAAAATACATATAAAACCATTAAATTATCAGAAAACACAACTCCGAGCATTGCGCCCATAAAGAGCAGTAAGTAGCAATAAAAATTATGGAGAGATTCCTTACTAGAAAGATAAAAAATAGAATAAATGATAACTAAACTACCTACACCAGTAATAAGCAAACCTAATATGATACTTAGACCATCTAAATAAGTGGTGAAATTTATATCCAACGAGGGGATCCAATTGTATGTGTGATAGTATGTTTTTCCACTTGCAATCGAGGGAATAAAACTTGCAAGCATTACGAACAAAATGGTTGGTACTAACAAGACAAGCCAGCCAATATGTATTTTTTTCAAGTATCTATAAAAAATGGGTATAGTTGCAGCTACTATAAATGGGAATATAATAGCAAAGTTAATTGAAAACAATTGTTAACCTCCTATTTCCATATATGTATGAAAATTCTATATAGAAAGATTTATTTCATTTGAAAGAGAGACTTGACTATTAGGGTAACTAGTTGCATAATAGGATTCCATATGGGGTTCTCATATGAATGTCAGTAGAATAAGAGGTATAAATCATAGCCATTTTCTCGGCATGATTTTACGTTAATATAAATGGCTAAGCTAGAATAACTATTTTATATTCGGTAGCCTGATCATAGAGGGTAAAGCCAGCACACAAGAGACTAGGCCTTACAATCTCTTTATGCAGTATTAAGGAGAAAATGATTTTTTCACTCCTTAACGATATTAAATTAGGTATATTCTTGTTTTTCCTAAGTAAATTATACACTAAACCACACTTCTCTGCACTTATAGTGTTTACTATAGCTTATAATTTGCATTATTTTGTACATGTCACTAGAATAGATGAGACTAAGATAAATGGGGTGTAGACAACCGTGAAACGCACAAAAGGTAGGATGGATGAAAGTATACTTGTCTGCGTATACTATGGACCAAACGGTGAACGACTTATTAGAAGAGGACACAAAATGGCTAGTATTATGGACTGCCCTCTTTATATATTAACAGTGGATCCACTTCCATACGATGCTTTCGATGCAGAAAAGTCAGGTTACGTAGATCAATGGAAAGCATTAGCAGAAGAACTAGACGTGGAAGAATTTATCATTCGGGATAATGAAAAACGTCCTTCTCCTAAGGTAATTAAAGAAGTTGCTCATAACCTGAATATTACACAAATAATCATTGGACAAACTGCCCAAAGCAGATGGGAAGAAATTACTAAAGGATCGTTTATGAATGTCTTGTTAAAAGAAATTCCTTTTGTTGATTTCCATGTAGTATCAGTTGAACGTGCTATTAAAGACGAAGAAGAAGGCGTCTTTGAAAAAGGTGTAAGAGCATATTTAGTCAATGACGGGGAAACTTACAAGGTTTCCTTTACATGCGCAAAAAATATGTGCCAAGAAGGAATATTCTTCAAGGAAATAGGGACAGATTTTGATAACGGGATTTTCAAATTTATGCATAATAACAAAATGCAGCAAGTTCATATTCAAGATAATTTAGTTACAGACCCTTCTCAAGTACCGGATGATTGTACACTAAAAGCAAGATAACATATTATATATTGAACTGTTTTAAGAGACTGTAAACCAACTCAGAAGAAAATTTTGAAGTTGGCTTACAGTCTCTTTGTTTTGTAGGATTTTAACATTACCACATTTTAAGACCTGACATCCCTTGGCAAAGCAAATGCGACGACTCCTAGTAAGGGAAGAAGCGATACTACCACCATAGTAGAATAAATCCCGATGTAGTCCATAAGAATACCAATAAGAACAGACCCTAAGGCACCCATTCCAAATGCCAGTCCAACTGTAAGACCTGCCATCGTTCCAATTTTGTTTGGCACTAGTTCCTGTGCATACACAACAGTTACTGAAAAACTGAGCATGATTAAAAACCCTATTAAAGTCAGCAATAATAAAATAGCCCAAACTGGCACATAAGGTAAGATAAGACAGAAAGGAATTGGGACAACAGTTGAAATGACTATCACTTTTTTTCTACCCATTTTGTCTGCCATAGGACCTCCAAAAAATGTCCCCACTGCTCCTACAGCAAGAAATAGGAAAACAATTAGTTGACCTCTCTCTGTAACAAAATTGTAATTCTCGGTCAGATGAAATATATAAAAGCTAGTAATATTCGTTACATAAAAAGAACGCACAAAAATAATGACCATTAAAAGTCCAAGAGCAATGCCTACTTGTTTCTTAGTTAAAACAGGCAACGAAGATATAAATGCTTTTTTCTTAGCTGCTAAATTGACCTCATTCAGCTGCGCCTTGTACCAACTTGAAATTTTGCTTAACATAAAAATACCAATCGCCGCCACGATTAAAAACAATGCAGCTCCCCTTTGCCCTAATGGAATTAGGATAAATGCACTGATAAGAGGGGCCAATGCTTGTCCGGAGTTTCCTCCCACCTGATAAATAGACTGAGAAAGCCCTCTTTTATTACCTGCTGCCATATAAGAAACTCTCGACCCTTCAGGATGAAAGACCGCCGAGCCTAAACCCAAAAACAATACCGCTATAATTATTATCCAATAATCCATTGCAAAGGCAAGCCCGACCACCCCAATAAAAGAACTTACCATCCCTAGAGGAAGTGCATAAGGCATTGGCTTTTTGTCGCTTATAAAGCCTACAACTGGCTGTAGTAAAGAAGCAACCATATTAAGGGCAAACGAAATGAAGCCTAGCTGCGTAAAGGTTAATCCTATTTCATCTTTTAAAATGGGGAACATAGCTGGAACTATAGATTGTAGCGTGTCATTAAATAGATGGCATATTCCCATGGCTACCATAATTGGATAAATAGGATTTCCCTGTTTAAGTTGCGATGTTTGCGACAATTTTGCACACTTCCCTATCAAAATAGTTAGTTTCATTATTATATCGTAAAATCTTTGATTTTATAAAATTCAGCCTCAATGGATATATAGAAGGAAGTAGGGCAAAATACGTGGAAGTATATTTATTTAAAGGAGTATCGATCACAATGGGTGATATTAACTTTTGGGAAATGATTTGGAGAACCACCATTTCCTTTGCTGTTTTACTATTTTTAGCACGAATAATGGGAAAAAAACAAATTAGCCAACTAACTTTCTTCCATTACGTCACAGGAATAACAATTGGTTCTATAGCAGCGGAAATAGCGTCGCAAAAAGAAACTCCCTTTGTGGACGGAATTATATCGTTAATATGGTGGGCAGTACTTACAATCATAATGACATATATCTCGCAGCTTTCCCCAAAAATACGTCTGCTATTAGATGATGAGCCAACCATTATAGTCAAAGATGGAAAAATTTCTTTAAAATCCTTAAAATCTGCACGCATGAATATGGATGATGTCATGATGTTACTAAGAGAGCAATCCATTTTTTCCATAGATGACGTACAGTTCGCGGTATTAGAGACAAATGGAGAGCTTAGTGTTTTTAAAAAGCCTGCGGAACAAGGAGCAACAAAGCAAGATGTGAAGGCAGATGTGTCATTACCGACTTATATGCCTACTGAAATTATATCAGATGGTAAAATTGTCCGTAAAAATCTCAAAGAATTAAACTTAGATGAAGATTGGTTAATGAAAAAACTACGTAAGCAAGGAATTCAATCTATAGAAGAGGTTTATTTTGCCCAATTACAAACAAATGGTTCCCTTTCGATTAACTTAAAAAATAACGGACTATAAATTATTATTCCTCATCACTATATGATAGACAAGCTTGGTTAAAGATAATCACATATAGTAATTTGCTTATAAAAATAAAAAGGTATGGAGATTTCTACTCCATACCTTTTGTTTCCTATTTAAATAGGAAGCTTTTATTATTTCAAAATATTGTTAGTGAACTCATTCGTTAAATTATTGATCTCTTCTATATTAATGGAAGAAAGCTGATTGTTGCTTAGTTGGTACTTTTCTTTTAAATGGAGAATACGATCCACACTCTTATTAATCTGTTCTTCTTTTATCTCTCCATTACGGACAGCATCTAAAATAGCTTGAATTGCTCTTTCTACTTTTTCATAGTCATGAGCGATTAATACAATATCATTGCCAGCCTTTATAGCTTCTACTGCTGCCTCTCCTATTTCATGATGATTTAAAATAGCCTTCATTGTCATATCATCCGTCATGATGACTCCTTCATACTGTAAACGTTCACGCAGTATATCTGTAATAATCTTTTTAGAGATAGAAGAAGGCATATTCTCATCTATCTTAGGCAAAAGAATATGACCGATCATTACAACATCAGCTCCGCTTTTAATAGCATGTTCAAAGGGAATTAACTCTAACGCTTCAAGTTCCTTTAAATCCTTATTTACTATCGGAAGCTCAACATGCGAATCAACTTCTGTATCACCATGACCAGGGAAATGCTTAATAACCGAGATAACATTTTGACTTTGTAAACCCTTCATAGTTGAAATTCCAAACTCACTTACCACTTTAGGATTACTTCCAAAAGAACGATCGCCAATAATGGGATTGTCGGGGTTACTATCTATGTCCATTACAGGAGCAAAGTCTAGATTAAATCCATATGCATTTAGTTGCCTACCTAATATAACCCCTAATTGTTTTGCTAAATCTAAATTATTTTTTTGACCAATTTGTTTGTTCGTTGGTAAATCATTAAGTTCCGGAATCCTAGTCACTCGTCCTCCCTCTTGATCTACCCCTAAAAAAAGTGGAGGGTCTTCTTCCTGATTCTCAGCCTTTAAGGAATTCAGTAAGGTTACGATTTGGTTTGCATTCACTAAGTTATCTTTAAAAAGGATAACACCACCAACCTTATCCTCCCTAACCATTCTCCTACCTTCCTCCGATAATTCCACTCCATCAATTCCTCCAAAAATCATTTGACCAATTTTTTCTTCTAAGGTCATTCGGTCTACTGAAGAAGTTTTCACTGGGGAGCTTGCCGCTTTTAAATCTGTGTATACTGAAATATGATGTACATTGGGATTAGGAACACTTTCTGTTGGCTTCGGTAAAATCCACTTTAATTGTATATTTGGAGCTACTTCATAAACTAGGATAGTTTCTTCTTTCCCCTCATCCTGGTAGCTTCGTATCATGTCTGGCTCACCTGCAACTGAATGGATGTCCTTTAACTGAACTTCCTGTATATATGAGGAATTAGTTCTAACGTCAAAAACTGTTCCCGAATGATGTCCAATCGTTGCGGAACGAGTTAGATAAGTATCATAAATATCATTGGAGAGGTTACTGCTTTCATCAGGTACTCCCCATAGCTCGTACAATTGTTCCGTATCGGTCTCGCCAACGATAAATGGAACATTTATAACCTGCCTTTTTTCTGCTAACTCAAAAACGAGAGAGACAACTGCCTGCCCTCCTGTTGCTGTTTCCTCTTTCTTTATAAACTCTTTCGGCTCTTCCTCTTTATTCGTTGTTAAAACTGCTTCTATTATAGTAAAGAAAAATATTACCACTAAGATTACCGCAATTTTTTTTGTCATATTTAAGGCCTCCGAACACTCGTCTACCTTATTGTATTTCAATTAGTATAGGCACTATACCTTTTTTCTCGTTATTATTTATAAATATTTAGGGGAAGATATGCATATCTCCTTTACCGTCCTTCATTAATCAAGAAAAGCGCAAGCGCCTATGTCTGCCCCGACAGGCAAATGGAGAAAAGCGAG
>NZ_CALIED010000050.1:0-3208 GCF_938022135.1 uncultured Psychrobacillus sp. | reverse complement strand
TTACGTTCTTTAAGTTCTGTTTCAGTAGCTGCTCCGACTTTGATTACTGCTACTCCACCAGCTAATTTAGCAAGGCGTTCTTGTAGTTTTGCGCGGTCGAATTCAGAAGTTGTTTCTTCTAATTGAACACGGATTTGGTGTACACGTGCTTGAATTTGTGCTGAATCTCCAGCGCCTTCAACAATTGTTGTATTTTCTTTTGTTACAACAACTTTTGATGCACGGCCTAGTGAAGCTAGTGTTGCTGATTTCAGTTCAAGACCTACTTCTTCAGAAATCACTTCTCCGCCAGTTAATGCAGCGATATCTTCTAGCATTGCTTTACGACGATCTCCGAATCCAGGTGCTTTTACAGCAACTGCATTGAATGTTCCACGAAGTTTGTTCACAACAAGAGTTGCAAGCGCTTCGCCTTCTACATCTTCAGCAATCAACAATAGTGGTTTTCCTTGTTGAACAACTTGCTCAAGTACAGGAAGGATTTCTTGGATATTCGTGATTTTTTTATCTGTGATCAAGATATATGGATTCTCAAGGACAGCTTCCATTTTATCTGAATCCGTTACCATGTATGGAGATGCATATCCGCGGTCGAATTGCATACCTTCTACCACATCAAGCTCTGTTGTGAATCCTTTAGATTCTTCGATTGTAATTACTCCGTCGTTACCAACGCGCTCCATTGCCTCAGCGATTAATTCACCAACTTCTTCATCACCAGAAGAAATAGCAGCTACTTGAGCGATTGAATCTTTACCTTCGATTTGTTTAGAGATTGCTTTAAGCTCTGTTACAGCAGCAGCTACAGCAAAGTCGATTCCTTTACGGATACCAACTGGGTTAGCACCAGCTGTTACGTTTTTAAGTCCTTCACGGATCATAGATTGTGCAAGAACTGTCGCAGTTGTTGTACCATCACCAGCGATGTCATTTGTTTTAGAAGCAACCTCAGCTACTAATTTTGCACCCATGTTTTCAAAAGCATCCTCAAGCTCGATATCTTTTGCGATTGTTACACCATCATTTGTAATAAGTGGAGAACCAAATTTTTTCTCTAATACTACGTTACGACCTTTTGGCCCTAATGTTACTTTAACAGCGTCTGCTAATTTATCTACTCCACGCAGCATTGCACTACGAGCGTCTTCACTAAATTTAATTTCTTTTGCCATGTTATTATGCCCTCCTAATTGTTCTTTTTAATTTCTTTTATTAGCCGATTACAGCAAGAATATCGCTTTCGCGTAAGATTAAATAGTCGTGGCCTTCATATTTTACTTCAGTTCCAGCATATTTAGAGAAGATAATACGGTCCCCTTCTGTTACGTCTAATTCAACGCGGTTTCCGTTTTCTAGTACTCGTCCAGTACCTACTGCAACGACTTTACCTTCTTGTGGTTTCTCTTTAGCAGAGTCTGGAAGTACGATGCCAGATGCTGTTTTTTCCTCAGCTTCGATTAATTCGATTACAATACGATCACCTAATGGTCTTAACAAGTGAAACTACCTCCCTAAAATAAGTTGAATTTAATATTTATTAGCACTCACACACTTTGAGTGCTAACACACTTATAATAATAATTAAACTATGGAAATTTTGCAAGTCAGAACCTAAACTTTTTTTAAAATTTTATTATCTTCTTTCTCCTCTTAGATCATGAGTATTTCACCTTGCCTTTGTGCGAAAGCAAGTCCCTTTTCAATACTAAAACTGTCCAAGAATAAAATAGCTAACAAGCGATTTTATTTTAGTTTTCCATTACAATAAGGCTAGCACATATAATAATTACCAGTATGCTATGCAATAGAATCTTTATAGAAGACGGAAAGGATATTTAGATGAAAAAACAACAAACAGCCTTATACATATTAATCACCTACTGTGTCATGCAGCTCTCCGGAATCATCTTTGCTTCTCTGCTATTTATGGTTTTTAAATACTATAACCTGGAAAATCCTATGTTACTGGCTAACGGCTGGTGGACTTTCATCGGAATGGGGACTGCAACAATCATCACTTTACTTATCATCCGAAAAGACAAGAGCTTTATCCGACCTTTAAAGGGACAAGCTTCGAGCACACTCAAATCAGTTGCCTGGGGAGTTTTGGGATTCATAATGGTTTTGTACGGCCAGGCCCTTGCTGCTAATATAGAGATTAAATTTTTTGGAATCGAGCCCGGTTCTGAAAATACACAAGATTTCATGGAACTAGCTAGTTCGGTGCCCTTTGTTTTTTTCTCTATCGTATTCTTTGCCCCAATCTTAGAAGAGCTCATCTTCCGTCGTATCATTTTCGGAACATTATTACCTAAAACAAACTTCTTTGTAGCAGCACTTATAAGCTCACTGTCCTTTGCAGTCATCCATTTTGAGTTTACGCACATACTAATATATGCTGTGTCTGGTTTTATATTCGCATTCATTTATTATAAGACAAAACGAATCATTACTTCTATTATTGCCCATATGCTTTTAAACGGATTCGTAGTAATTGCACAACTATATAATGAAGAAATCATTAACTTCTTTGAAAGATTAGCAGAAATGTTGCAATAAGGAGGAATCACTATGACTTTTTCATTTACGAAGCTTCCTATAATAGAAACAGAAAGACTTATTCTTCGAAAAGCAACCGAACAAGACTCCGACGACATTCTAGAATTGTATGCCAATGAAAATGTTGTAGAGCATATGCCACTCGATCCGTTTACTTCTATTGAAGATGCAAAAGGCGAGATTAGTTGGTACGAGAAAATATTTTTGGAGCAAACTGGTTTGCGTTGGGTAATAGAAGAGAAGGTAAACAAAAAAGTGATTGGTACGTGTGGCTATTTAAACTATGAGGTTGAACACAATCGGATAGAAATAGGCTATGACCTCTCCCCTGAATCATGGGGAAAGGGAATTATGACGGAGACACTAAAGGCTGTTATTCACTTTGCCTTTTCAGAGTTAAATGTAAACAAAATTGAAGCTCAAATCACGTCAGAAAACGATGTCTCCCTTCACCTAGTAAGTAAGCTAGGCTTTCACAGAGATGGTGTTCTAAGGGAACATGAATTTGAAAAGGGACGCTATATCGACCTTGTCATTTATTCCCTTCTTGCTAGAGAATATACGAATAAGCCTTCGACTAAATTATAGTCGAAGGCTCAGACTGTAGACAAACTCCAAAAATTTTGGAGTTTGCCTACAGTCTTTTTTC
>NZ_CALIED010000049.1:0-5709 GCF_938022135.1 uncultured Psychrobacillus sp. | reverse complement strand
CATCGATTGCTTTGTAGTTCATCTCTACGACTGCATCACCTTTTTTACCGTAAGATTTCTTAGCAGCTGCTTTCATGAAATCAACAGCTTCGTCGATTGGCATTACGTTAGCAAGTTTGAAGAATGCAGACTGAAGAATTGTATTAGTACGTTTACCCATACCAATCTCAATAGCCTTATCAATCGCGTTGATTGTGTATAACTGAATGTTGTTGTCAGCAATATACTTCTTAGCTGCTGCAGGCATATGATGATCTAATTCTTCATCAGACCACTGGCAGTTGATCATGAAGATTCCGCCTGGTTTAACATCCTGAACCATCTTGTAACCTTTAACTACATAAGATGGGTTGTGACATGCTACGAAGTCAGCCTGATTAATGTAGTATGGGCTTCTGATTGGATTGTCACCAAAACGAAGGTGAGAAATTGTAATACCACCTGTCTTCTTGGAGTCATACTGGAAGTATGCCTGAATGTATTTATCTGTGTGATCACCGATGATCTTTGTAGAGTTCTTGTTAGCACCTACAGTACCGTCTCCACCAAGACCCCAGAACTTACACTCTACTGTACCAGGAGCAGATGTAATAGGAGCTGGTTTAACTTCTGGTAAAGATAAGTTTGTAACATCATCCACGATACCAATTGTGAAACGGCTCTTTGGAGCGTCTTTTTCAAGTTCTTTATAAATAGCAAATACAGATGAAGGAGGAGTATCTTTAGAACCTAATCCGTAACGTCCAGCTGTAAGAACGATATCGTTAAGACCTGCTTCTCTAAGAGTTGTAGCAACATCAAGATATAAAGGATCTCCTAATGCTCCAGGCTCTTTTGTACGGTCAAGAACAGCGATCTTCTTAGCTGTCTTAGGAATAACGTCTAATAATGCAGAAGATACCCAAGGACGATATAAACGAACTTTGATTAAACCAACCTTTTCACCTTTTGCTGTTAAGTAATCAATTACTTCTTCTGCTACATCACAGATAGATCCCATAGCGATGATTACGCGGTCTGCATCTTCTGCACCATAGTAGTTGAATAAATCGTAGTTAGTTCCCAGTTTTTCGTTGATTTTGCCCATGTATTTCTTAACAACAGCTGGTAAAGCTTCGTAAACAGAGTTACAAGCTTCTCTGTGCTGGAAGAAAACGTCACCGTTTTCGTGAGAACCACGCATAGCTGGGTGTTCTGGGTTAAGAGCATGCTCACGGAAAGCTTTAACTGCATCCATGTTGCACATTTCTTTTAAGTCTGCATAATCCCATTTTTCGATCTTCTGAATCTCATGAGATGTACGGAAACCATCGAAGAAGTTGATGAATGGAACTTTACCTTCGATTGCAGCAAGATGTGCTACAGGGCTTAAGTCCATAACTTCCTGTGGGTTAGTTTCTGCCAGCATAGCAAATCCTGTCTGACGACATGCATATACGTCACTGTGGTCACCGAAAATGTTCAGAGACTGTGTAGCAACTGTACGTGCAGATACATCAAATACACATGGAAGCTGCTCAGCTGCGATCTTATACATGTTAGGGATCATAAGAAGAAGACCCTGGGATGCTGTAAATGTTGTTGTGATAGCACCAGCTGCAAGAGAACCGTGAACAGTACCTGCTGCACCTGCCTCAGACTGCATCTCACTAACAACTACCTGGTTACCAAAAATATTTTCCTGTCCTGCTGCTGCCCACTGGTCAACGGAATCAGCCATTGGACTAGATGGTGTAATAGGATAGATAGCTGCAACATCTGTATACGCATATGCTACGTGAGCTGCTGCGGTATTTCCATCCATAGACTGTTTTGCTCTAGGCATTGATTATTCCTCCTTGTCAAAAGTTGTGGTTTATTTTAAATTCGACATAATATTATCATTTTTTTGAGGTAATGTAAAGCTTATTCGGAACTGTTCCTTCTAAAATACAAAATCTTGCCCGAAACAGCCTTTTTATGCCAATTTTTCCCCTTGACAACGTATTTTTCCGAGAACAATTTTAGGTTAAAATTGCTATAAAACCAACAGTTTTGTATACAATATACATATGGCTTATTTTAGATTTTTTCTCAATAATTTTTTGTTGTAATTTTAGGATTATTCAGGATTAAAATTCTAATATTTTTTCTTCATTTTTTTAATTATTTTATGAGATTCCTCTTTGTTTTCACCATTTATCTCCATCTTTTAAAAATAACAATTTCGTAATTTTACATAATTTAATCAACTGGAACGTGTTTAAAAAATGCTTTCTGCAAGATGTGTGTCACAATTTGCAGGAGATTTTGCCTGAATGAAGGCAGCGTAACGGGCGGCTACGTCAACTGAATGAAGCCAACACAACTCTATAGGAAAACAGGCACGTTATTTGACAAAATGTCAATGAGACAATTCACGAAAAACGACTTTTTACTCAGAAGTGATGAAAAGAAAATTAAGTGGGAATCCACGGTAATTCCATATTATCTCCCTCACACTTTCATAAAAATATATCTAAAAAACACAACGGCAATCCCTATACACAAAAAAGGTCCCAGCGCAAAGCAATCCTTTCGCTTCGCACGCTTTGTAATCAGTAGAAAAAATCCATATAATCCTCCTAAAAGTAATCCCGCACAAGCAGCAAATATATTCCACTTTATCCCTAGTAACACTCCACTTGCCGCCATTAGCTTAACATCTCCTCCACCCAGTCCGCCTGAACATAAAATTGCAAGTATGAACATCGGAATACTAACCGAAAACACTCCCAAAAAGCGACTTAAGAATGTAACTTCCTGGAAAACAAAACCACTCCAGATTCCTGAAATAAACAAAAGTACATTTAACTGATTCGGAATTATCTTGATTTTAAAATCAATTATAGAAATAACCAGTAAAATACTAACTATAACAATCATTGTAATTACCCTCATATACTCCCCCTGGCTCCTGCTAATTGCAGAATTTTTATTAAGTTTACTATTTTACAGACCCTGTAACCCAAATACTATAATTATGAAAATCCCTGCAATGGAGTTATTAACATGTGTTTAATCTATAAACCATTCCAACTGACAGATTTAACTTGACTCAAAAATAATTTTTTAAATAACTTTCATTATTTTCTCTTGAACTTTTAAAAGTATTAAATTTCTATTTGAGTTATTTTATACCATTTATGTGTTTGTTTTTCCATTTTATACCATTTTTCTTCTAGAGTCAACTATTTATTTACAAAATTAAAAAGAAATTATATACTACCTTCAGGAGGATACAAATTAATATGGTCAAATTAATCGAAACAGTATACAATTTTTTATGGGGAGATTTACTCACCGCACCCTTACCCGGCGGCGGAACACTCCCCCTTTCACTTTTAGTCATTTTACTAATTCCTACCGGATTTTATTTCACGATCCGGACAAGATTTCTACCAATACGTCTTTTTAAAGATATGGTAGGAGCTCTTTTTGAAAAAAAAGGAGATGAGAAAAGTGGGTAGTGATAAAAATAAATATAAAGATAAAGATAAATAAAAAGATAATAAAGGTACAGATTCCTCAAGCAATTCTAAAAATGAACCTTTAAAGGGTGAAGTATATTCATCATCGGCACACCAAGAGTGTATTGACCGTGCTTATCGTATTCCTATATTTTTAAGTACTACAACTCATTTAAATGACAACCAACAACGGTTTCTAAACCGTCTAATTTTTGAGATTGAGAATGCTTTGCTTTTTCCGCGTACATTACCATTAAGCGAAAGTTATCCTGAATCCATTTTAACTGATATTCGTCGGTTAGTTTCATCAAGCTATGGAATGTTGGCAGTAAACCTTCGTCGTTTTAAAATTCAAACAGTTGATGTCAATGCAGGACCCCTTCCACCATCCACTCCATTCTGGATAGGATCAGTTTATTCACAAGTAGAACCTTCAATGGCTTTTCAATTTGGTCTACCCTTATTATTAGTAAGGGAAGAAGATACTGACGCAAATAATGGAATTTGGGCAGGAGGAATTGCCCCACTCAACCTATTTATAGTTTGGCATTCTGAAACTCAAACTGTAGATCAATTCTTTAACACTCCTGAATGGAGATCAGCCTTTGCAAATTGGAGTGCACAAGTAAGAAATGCCTTTTATATTCAGACAGAGCCTAAGTTCAAGTACAGTTGTTAGTACACAGAATTAAAAAATTATTTGATTGGAGTACGCTTTTTCAAAGCAAGATATCGTAATAAAAGAGTGATATAGAACAAGTTGAGATGATGTCTTTGTTTAGCGAACGGTGAACTGGCACTTTAGTACCTAATTGAACATTTTTATAAGTCGAAAAATATACATATTTTTATATATTTTCGGCTAATTTTACATACAAAAAAATATTGCCATATATAGCATTTTTTAATTTCCAAATACACTTACCCAAATTGGAAACTTGTTTTGGTCTTCCATCCTTTAGGCACGTTCAATGCGGCAGCGACTTTTTTCAATGTGTGTTTCCCGTTATTCTTTACGGTTACGGTTACGTACGTATTTTGACCTTTCGTAAGGATCTTTGAAGCTGCTTTAGCTTGAACTTCGAGTCCTGAGGAGACATAACTGACGTTTTGCAATTGCTCTTCTTTTAATGAGAGCTTATGAAGCAAGTCGTTCTTAATGGCAGGGCTTAGCTTTGCCTTTTTGACTTGCGCAGTAATTGAACGAACATTGGAGAGAGCTGTTTGGGATGTTGAAAAAACACGTTTATCATTTGGATAAGCCGCAATAACAGCGTCCAAATTCCGTTGTAGGTATTTAACTTCACCTTTTAATTTTGAAGCTGAGCGAGGGAGTTTTTCAGCCCATTCAGTAAAATTGTAAGGTACACCCGCAAAGAGGTCTGTCTGGCTTTTTGTATCAACCGAGCTTTGCTTCAAATCTAGATGGATCTGGCGAGGTGCTGCTGGGATATCAGAACCCATGCCTTGGCTTTTATGCAGATAGCGGGATTGTTCTCCAAGCTGTGGATAAGTCATACCGTATATTGGGTCATAGGTACCGATTTCAATGGATGTGGTGGCTTTATCTGCGGAGGAAACAGGTAAATATAATTTTTTCACTTGCCATACCGATAGACCTTGTTTCAATTGTTGTGGAAACACAGTTGGGTCGGCGGCATCCTTAAAGGCGCGTTCACTTAAGATTGTCATTGTTCGATGATGTCCATGCTGGGTATCATCATTTTGAAAGGATGGCATCAATATATCCGGCTGATACGTCCGAATAAAGCGGATAAGCCGTTCATAGGTGAGTTCTTCGCCCCATTTTTCTAATGTTTCCTTTGGTGTTTTAGAGAAGCCGAAATCATAAATGGGATCTGAGGTAGTTTCACTTAGATGATAGGCCTTAACCCCGGTGATTTTTGCAGCTTCTATCATTTCCCTCGAACGGATGATTCCAAGAGCATTGTCCAGTTCATCCCCAATTTCATTTTGTCCTCCTTCACCACGGTTTGCAATAAGGCTGGATGTCTTCACCCCTAACCCTCTGGATAGATAAGCGAGAAAGTCACTGCGTTCATCATCTGGATGGGCACCGCTGTTCAAGAATGTCACAGTCGTCTCGAGCGGCTTGACCGCATTCCATAATTCAACGTTGGTTTCATCAGGATTTGCAGCGCTACCTCCAGGCGGCGATAATGCAAGAACTAACAAAAGGGAAAGCAACGATAACAAAGCT
>NZ_CALIED010000048.1:0-20862 GCF_938022135.1 uncultured Psychrobacillus sp. | reverse complement strand
CATGAGCTTGCTCATAGGTGGGTGAAAGACCTTTTGACCTGCCCCGATTATCTTTCTGCCTTATTTCTAAGCTTTTCCATTGCACGGGACTCGATCTGACGCACACGTTCTCTTGTCACCTTCAGCTCTTCTCCAATTTCTTCCAGCGTATGGGTTTTTCCATCCTCAAGTCCATAACGCAGCCGGATCACCTGCTTTTCCCGGTCATTCAATGCATTAAGAAGTTCACTTACTTCCTCTTTCTGGACAAGAAGATTCATCGCTTCTTCCGGTGTCGGAGAAGCTTTATCCTCCACCATATCTCCCAGGTTATTTTCTCCGTCTTCTCCTACCGGAGTTTCCAGTGAAACCGGATTCTGAAGATAGGATAAAATATTTTTTACATCCTCTGTACTCTTATCTCCCAGCTTTTCTGCGATTTCTTCCGGTGTTGCTTCTCTTCCGAGACTCTGCTGGAGTTCTTTTGAAATACGCTGAACTTTCTTCATCGCCTCTGCCACATGAACCGGTACACGGATCTCTCTTGACTGTTGGTCGATTGCACGCTGGATCGCTTCTTTGATCCACCAGGATGCATAAGTTGAAAAGCGGTTCTCCTTTGTAAAATCGTATTTTTCCACTGCACGCATCAAGCCGATATTTCCCTCCTGGATCAGATCCATCAGTGGGATCCCTCTGCCGGTATAATGCTTGGCGATTGATACAACCAGCCTGAGATTTCCTTCTTCCAGTCTCCGTCTTGCCTCTTCATCACCGTCCACACTTCTGCGTCCCAGCTCTTTTTCTTCTTCTGCATCCAACAGAGGAATCTGACCGATCTCATTGAGATAGATCTTCAGCGGTTCTGTAACCTCTGTCCCTTCCGGTATATTTAATTCTTTTTCCATGCTTTTCTCCATCTACACCTTTTCTATGATCTCACCACTGCGATATGCCGCAAGCAGTCTCTCCAGGTCTGCCACCTGTCCGTTTACAATATGTGCATCCGATGGATCCAGACCAAACTCGATCAGGATCTTATCGATCACCTTTTCATTTTCAAGCAATGCATAATACGGGTTCTTCTTCTCCACATGCGTCTCTTTTTCTGCAAGAAAATACCGTTCAAACGTCGCCATCTTATTCTTTCCAAACAAAATATCTTTTCCGACCATTTTCATGGCCTTCTATATTTGTAAAACTATTTAATAACCGAGATGCCGTATAGGGAGAGTCTACTAGACAAAAATGTTGGAAATCCTTAACGGTCATTCTGGATTTCACGAGTAAAAAGTATTCTCTAATGGCAGCCTTATGCGCTCCCCGATCAGTAACCCCACACTTCCCACATTTCCATGTAGAGTAGTGCCGCTGCATCCCCAAAAACCCACAGTTTGGACACTCGACTCCACGCACCAAATCTCCTGGATCAATTCGATAATATTCGCATAAAGGCGGCATGACATATGGTGAAAGACTTCTCTCAATCAGAGAAACAATTTCCTCAAACTTCGCACAGTTAATTGGCCTCAAGCCGTTGCTATGCATTTGATAGATTCTCTCAATCATGCTTTCTAGTTTGAAAATTGGATAGCTGGAGGGCTTTTCGCGGATGCGACTGGACTTGGCGGTCATGATGATGGCGCCGGTCACCTTCATGGTGGGGCATACATTTCGTAGAAATTCTTTTAGGAAGCGGATATTACGCGTTAATTGAAAATAGGGATTGGGGAAGGGAGTTTCAATTCCATCTATTTCTTTATAAAATTCTTCGTCTTTAAAATACAAATTGCCGTTCATATTTTTGGATTCAATCACCATACAGCAGCGGTCGCTCACTATTAAGCAATCAATCTGTATTTTCCATTCATCCAACAGCAAACCAACATTCGAAAATATATGATAGTTTCCTTCTAATCTTAATTCCTCGAGCTTCCCGAGTAACCGATCTTCACCGCGCTCGCCGGCTTCACTTCGCCTTATATCCTCGTTGACGAACATAAATTGCTCATGCTCCAATGACAATCTTTTTAATAAAATCTTCTGTGTTGGGTACAATAAATTTATTCACCTCCATTCTACATATATCTTACTTCAAACGTCTGAAAATTTCATTATTTTGAATATCGAAACTTATTCGTTGAGTTTTCGTCCTAACTATGACAAAATAACCAACAGCAGGAGGGAAACAGATGAGACTTATAATACAAGGACTTACTCTTGCGGCACTTACACTAGTACTTGCTGCATGTAACGATAAAGAAGAAGTAAATTCAGAGGCGGGATCTGTAAATGATGGTGCTCCATCACAGTCAGAATCAGCACTAGATCATGGTGTTAAGGACAAATCAGACGTAGGCTTCGAAATGTCTTCTGACGGCAATGTGGAAGAAGCAACGAATGTCCCTGAAAAGGAAAAAACTGCAGTATTAAATGCATTCAACGAATATATAGAAGCATTTAACGAAGAGGATATCGACCGTTATTTGAGTGTAATCTCTAAAAAACCAGAGGGCTTCAACTATGAGGACGATAAAAAGATGGTAATCGAAACCTTCGAAAATTATGATACGGTGCGTACAGCCGAAGATGTGACGATTATCGAATATAATGATAAAGAAGCGCAGGTTTACTCTAATCTTCATATTGCCCTTCATGAGCCAGGGTCAGGCGCAAAGCTTGATCGAAATGGTCGCCAGGTGACTGTTTTTGCGAAGGAAGAAGGCAAATGGTTGGTAACAAGTGTCTATTTCATAGGCGAAACATCTGAATAATGAACTACTTCCCCAACGTATATGATAAATATCATGGTTGGGGTCTTTTTATGCTTTCTTTTCCTATCCAGATTAAGTAAACTAGAGTTAGGAGAGTGATTTCTTATATGACGAAAACGGTAGTAGTAACGGATAGCACAGCGTATATCCCTGAAGAAATACGAGCAAGCTTGAATATTCAAATGGTTCCTCTTAGTGTCGTAATTGGAAACGAGACTTATAGAGAAGAAATAGATATTAATACAACCGAATTTTACGATAAAATCAGAAATGAAAAAGCACTTCCAAAAACCTCACAACCGTCTCTAGGAAACTTCGTAACCACGTTCGAAAATTTGGAGAAAGATTATGACTCCATCATTTCGGTTCATCTATCTAGTGGTATCAGCGGGACATTAGCTGGAGCAGAACAAGCGGGTGGAATGGTAGAAGGAATCGATGTCCACACATTCGATACAGAGATTTCCTGTATGGTACAAGGCTTCTACGTAATACGTGCTGCCGAAATGGCACAGGCAGGAGAAACGCCTGAAGCAATTCTTCAAGAGCTGAACAAAATGAAGCAATCCATGCGTGCGTATTTCATGGTAGATAACCTGGATCATCTTCACCGCGGAGGTCGTCTAAATGGCTTTGAGCGTGTTATTGGTTCAGTTCTTCAAGTGAAACCAATCCTTCATTTTGAAAATAAAGTCATCGTTCCTTTTGAAAAAGTTCGTACGCGCAAAAAAGCGATGAAGCGAATTGCAGACATGCTAGAAGAAGACGCTAAAAAATACGATAAAATTAAAGCTACTATCATTCATGCAAACAACGAACAAGAGGCTAATGCATGGAAGATACTTCTCGAGGCAATCATGCCAAACGTTGAATTTACGATTAGCTACTTTGGACCGGTTATCGGTACGCACCTTGGAGAAGGATCCATGGGGCTAGGCTGGTACCACATCGAGTCGTAATGATGAACGAGCAATTACAACAATTTCTCACTGGACGAATATGGCTTTGCGCACATACACCATTTCCGCGCGAGGTCATTGACGACCATATCCTCAGTGGCCACATTCACCTCAAGCCAGGAATTGAAACAATACAATCCCACTCAATATTCCAATCAAACAAGTACATCTGCAATCGATGCCACAACACAAACCCATCCCTATTTTACTCATTTCCATGTTCCCGTTGTAATAAAACCTGTACCTATTGTCGCCATTGCATCCGCATGGGACGAGTTAGCAGCTGTTCTGAGCTAATGACGTGGATAAAAGACCCAGCGAATGGAACGACAAAGGATGTTTTTAACTGGAATGGTCAGCTGACACCACTACAGCAAAAGGCGAGCGAGGAACTTCTACGCAGTGTCCAAAACAACCAGTCTCACCTGCTGCATGCAGTTTGCGGAGCAGGTAAAACAGAGCTGCTGTTCCCATCGATCTATACCTCTCTACAGGCTGGTAAACGCGTATGTGTTGCTGCGCCAAGAACAGATGTCATTTTAGAGCTGTTCCCTCGATTTCAAAAGGTATTCCCGAAAACAATTATTCATGCCCTTTATGGAGGAGCCCCAGACCAGGAAGGCTTTGCCACATTGGTCTTAGCAACGACTCATCAGCTATACCGCTTTGAGCATGCCTTTGACGTAGTTTTTGTTGATGAAGCGGATGCTTTTCCTTACTATGCAGACGAAACGCTTCAGCAGGCAGTCATCAAAGCAGCAAAACCAGAAGCCGCCATTCACTACGTCACAGCTACGCCAACTGACTCCCTTCAAACAACTAACCAATCCATTCTCTCCAAGCGTTATCACGGGTATCCTTTGCCAGGACCACGATTCGACAGTCTTTTTGGGTATACGAGACAATTAAAAAAGGGAAAGGTACCAAAAAAGCTGCAACAATGGATAGACGATAACATCCAAAACAACATCCCATTTCTCGTTTTTCTGCCAACTATTGAAATGCTTGAGCAATTCCCTGGAGACCTGCCTAGGGTTCACGCCGAGCATCCTGAGCGAAAGGAACGGGTCATGCAGCTTCGGGAAAAGAAAGTGCCGGGTCTATTAACAACGACGATTCTAGAAAGAGGAATCACGATAGAAAATGTTCATGTTGCGGTAGTGGGAGCAGAACAGGCCATTTTCACTGCTAGCGCACTAATTCAAATAAGCGGAAGAGTAGGGCGTTCTAGCTCCTATCCTAATGGGGATATTGTCTTCTTTCATCATGGTATTAGTCACGCGATGGATGAGGCAAAAGAAGAGATTGAGAGGTGGAATGAGCTATCATCTGTTTAATATGTGGAAGTAGGTTTTCACGCCCTGCGACTTGGAGGAGGCTATTCCTCTATGAAACGGAGAGTGCTTGCTGTGACCGGTGCATGCAGAAATTTGAAAAAGCCGATACGGTATTTGATTTTTCCGATTTTATTGGAACGAAGTACGAGGGGGCGCTTGATCAAGTCAAATCACTTTACACGTACAATGAAGCGATGAAAGACTATCTTCACCAGTATAAGTTTTTACAGGACGTTGCACTTGCGAACGTTTTTGCAGGGGAAATAAAAGCACTGCCCATGCATGGAATAGTAGTACCCATTCCAATGCACCCAGAGAAATTAAAGGAAAGAACCTTTTCTCAAGTAGAAGAATTGCTAAACCATGCAACCATACCATTCCAGAATCTTCTTATTAAAGCTACCCCCAGCGAGCAAGGAAAAAAGTCGAAAAAGGAACGCTTGGAGGCAGAGAATTTATTCGAATTGATCGACCATGTCAAAGCAACGCACTATATTTTATTCGATGATATATACACGACTGGCGCCACCGTTCATCAGGCTGCGAAATTACTGAGGGACGCGGGTGCTAAGAGCGTGGAGGCCATCACTTTAATAAAAGGCTAATCTGCCGATATAATACATAACTAGCAGAAATAGTGGAGGTATGGTCATGGGAGAGCTAAAGAATTGCCCGACATGTGGCGAGTTTTTTAACTATACTGGGTTAAGAGAAGTATGTAATCCTTGCGCAATGAATGAGGAAAAGCAATACGAAATCGTCTATCGATTTTTAAGAAAACGAGAAAATCGAGCTGCTACAGTGGAACGTATTGTAGAAGCAACTGGAGTGGAAGAGTCACTGTTACATAAATGGGTTCGTAAGGGTAGATTGCAGCCAGCGATGTTCCCGAACCTTGGGTATCCATGTGACAGCTGTGGTAAATTGACTCAGGTAGGGAAGCTCTGTGGGAAATGCACTGAGGAGCTAAAGTCAGGTTTACGCCAGTTTGATGCTGCAAAGGAATTCCGAGATAAAGTAAATAACCAAGAGGCAGTCTATTATAAGGACCAGAAATAACTCTCACCATGTGTGGGAGTTTTCTTTATAGTTCAATAGACTTATAAAAGGTTTCAGATACCCTTATAATATGACTCTATGCCTATTCCAATCATTTCCTTCAAAAGAACTCTAAACACTCGCGAAAATAAACCGAAATAAACAATAGACAATTTTATGAACGAAAGGGGAATGTATATGAAAATCACCAACCATGGTGTTAATCAAATCAATCCATACCAACGAAATCAGATGCAAGTAGGGAAAACTCAACAAACGATGAAGCAAGCCGCTGACCAACTAGAAATTTCATCCGCAGCAAAAAGCATGCAGACGAAATCTCCAGTGGAAGTAGAACAGGCGGAGCGTGTAGCAGCTATTAAAGCAGATATCGAGGCAGGCACTTATAAAGTGGATGCGAAGCAGCTAGCGACAAATATTTTAAAATATTATCAAATCTAAAGGAGACCCGAGCATGTCCATCGAAAATATTCTGCACTCTCTAACGAACTTAAATATGCTTCACAAAAGTTTATTAGACATTGCATACAAAAAAACAGAAGCGATCAAAACGGGGGACATGGACAGTCTTAACAAGCTGCTCAAGGATGAGCAAGCGCACGTAGCCGGTATTTCTCAGCTAGAGCAACAGCGTCAATTAGGGGTAACGGATTACCTTCGAGCAAAAGGAATTGCTCCAATCGACAACCCAACTGTAGCCCATGTCTTAGAAAACACCACCACCGAGAAAGAAAAGGAGCAGCTAAGTGCTGCACGCAACCAGCTTCTTCTCACATTAGGAACACTTAAAGACCAAAACGACCTAAACCAAAAGCTAACATTCCAATCACTACAATTCGTCAATATGACGCTAGATATGCTACGACCAAAGCCAGACCAAATAAATTACTCAAAGAACGAAGTACAGGGTCCTTCCAAGGATAAACCATACTTCGATTCACAAGCTTAAGGAGGCTAACCCATGCGCTCCACATTTATGGGACTAGAAGCAAGTAAACGAGGACTGTTCACACAGCAGTCTGCTCTTTATACAACAGGACACAATGTATCCAACGCTAACACACTTGGCTATTCTCGCCAACGAGTTAACATGGAAGCTACTTTAGGATATCCAGGTACAGGACTAAATGCACCAAAGACACCAGGTCATATTGGAACGGGTGTACAGGCGCAATCGGTGCAAAGAATCCGTGATACTTTTATTGACCGCCAATTCCGCCAAGAGTCTTCTAAGCTGGGCTATTGGGAATCGAAATCGAATGCAATATCCCAAATGGAAGATATCATGTCAGAGCCATCTGACTTTGGCTTAAACGAGTCATTAGATCAGTTTTGGAAGTCCTTACAAGATGTTAGTACTAACCCTGAAAATGCTAGTTCACGTAAAGTGGCTATCCAAAAAGGTATTGCTGTAGCAGAATCCTTTAACTATTTAAGCAATCAGCTAACAGATATTCAAGAAAATCTAAAAAATGAAATTCTCGTATCTACAAGCGATATAAATTCAATATTAGAACAAATCTCTTCTATTAATGAGCAGATTCAAGCAATTGAACCGAATGGTTACATGCCAAATGATTTATATGATACACGTGATGTTTTAATTGATGAGCTATCCCAGTACTTCCCAATTGACATCTCCTTTGAAAAGTCAGGGGGAAATGCATTATCGATAGCGGAAGGGTCCGTTAATATTTCGATTAAGACAGCTAATGGACCTATTAGTATAGTTACTGGTAAAGAGTTTGCTAACCTAACTCCAAACACTGGTACAACTGCCCCTATGACGGATACAGAGGGCTACCAACCGTTTACTAGCTTTACAGTTACTAAGAATGGCACCGCTACAGAGATAGAATACGGTGACTTAGAGGCTAATAGAGGTAAAATGCTTTCCCTTATTGATTCCTATGGATATGGTGCTGTTGCGGATCAAACGGGATTTTACCCAAATATGCTAAAAAATTTAGATGACTTGGCGAAAGCATTTGCAGATGAATTTAATAAAATCCATGCAGGTGGTCATGCGATGTCTGCAAATACAGGTGTACCAAATTTCTTTGAATATACAAATGGTGCTAAAGATATTAAGGTAATCGATGCTTATGAAACAGATTCTTCTTTATTCCGTGCCTCTACTGCTGCAGGAGAGGAAGGAAACGGGAAAAATGCATTGGCTTTAGCAAATATGAAGTCCAAACCAATCGCTGGGGCACTTGGAACTGGAGGCTTGAACGGAGCAACTATTCAAACCTATTACCAATCAATTATAGGTGAGCTAGGGGTATCTGGTGAACAAGCGATTCGACTTGCAACAAACTCCCAAACTATTAAGTCTACGGTTGAAAATAATCGTGCTTCTCAGAGCTCGGTATCCCTAGACGAGGAAATGACTAATATGATTATTTTCCAGCAGGCGTACAACGCCAATGCTCGTATGATCACGATTGTAGATGAAACGCTAGACAAAATTATTAACGGCATGGGCCGAGTTGGACTATAATAGGAGGTCAATAACATGCGCGTAACACAATCAATGTTATCAAATAATATGCTACGTAATCTATCCAGCAGCTATAATAAGATGGGTGATTTACAAAATCAGCTTAACACAGGTAAGAAAATTACAAGACCTTCTCAGGATCCTGTTGTAGCGATTAAAGGGATTGGCTATAGAACAGATCTAAACAAAGTAGAGCAATACCAACGAAACTTAGGCGAAGTGAACAACTGGTTAGATAGCTCAGACGATGCGTTGGACCATGTTGGACAAGCGCTTATCCGTGTCCAAGAGCTTGTAACTGATGCAGCGACTGGCACTAAAACAAGCGAGGACCGTCAAAAGATACAAGTAGAAATAACACAAATACGTCAGCAAATTCAAGACTTAGGAAATACAAAGGTTGCGGATAAGTATCTTTTTACAGGAACAAACACATTGTCTCCTTTACATGATGGCACTAACTTTACAGCCACTCCTGGGCTAAATAAGGATGTTACTATTGAAGTCTATGATGGTGTAGAGATTAAAGTAAATACAAATGGAATCGATCTTTTTAGTGGGATTGATGAAGTGTTAGGTAAAATTGAAACATCGTTAGGGGATGGTAGTGCTGGGACAGTAATCAGCAGTTACTTAACTGACATCAATACGCAACAAAATAGTGTACTAGAAAAAAGAGCAGACATTGGTGCTCGCCAAAACCGAGTAGAGATGATGGAAAACCGTTTATCGTCTCAGGAAGTAATTGTTTCCAAGCAACTATCTAATAATGAGGATATTGATTATGAAAAGGTAATCACAGAAATGATTACGCAGGAGTCCATTCATAATGCAGCTCTTTCAGTTGGTGCAAGAATTATTCAACCAAGTTTGGTAGATTTCTTAAGGTAATGATTACAAGCGTATGGACAACTATGTTCATACGCTTTCTTTAAAGGAGGCTTCAAAATGGAATTCCCTAAAATCCAAATTCAAACCAATAGAGCGATTCTAGGTTTAAATATAGAAAAGCCCAAACAGCTTATTGAACAACCAAAGGCTGATTTGCAAATTCAACAGCCAGCAGCTATTTTGTCCATTGAGACGACAAAGGGCCAGTTGCAAATAGACTCTTCACAGGCTAGAAGAGATTTAGGCTTGATAGGTCCTCTTGAATCTACTAGAAATTATGCTGAAAAAGGTAAACAGGCTGTTCTGGACGGAATTGCAAGACGCGCAAGTCAAGGTCAGCAGCTAAAAAGTATAGATAAAGGTGGAAACGCTCTAGCCTCTATTATTGCTCAAAATACAAATGTTGAAAAAAAGCCATTAGGCATTAAATTTGTCCCAAGCGTTAATTCAGTTAAAACTAGTTATACTCCAGCAAGCGTGGATATCAGCTTCCAAACAAATAAACCTATAATTGATGCTACAATTAATAAGCCAATCCACGACTATCAGCCAGGTAAGGTGACTGGAGAAATGCTACAAAATCCAACTATTAAAATTGATGTACAAATGTAATAAAAAGTGAGGAGTTTTATGGTAATGAAAATTAAAACCGCTTATTTAGGGGAAATAGAAATAGAGAAAGCCGATATTATTGGCTTTGAGTATGGGATTCCTGGATTTGAAGAGGAAAAAGAATTTGTTCTTTTACCTATAGAGGGGAATATTGCGTTTCATGCATTACAATCTGTGCATACGGAAGCCTTAGCTTTTATTGTGACAAATCCGTATACCATGATAGAAAATTATAGCTTTGATTTAGAGGAATCGACGGTTAAGGCACTTCAAATTAAAGAAGAACAAGAGGTAGCAGTGTTTACAATCGTTTCCTTGAAGGAAACAATCGCGAGCTCGACAATCAACTTGAAAGCTCCAATCATATTAAATACAACAATTAAAAAAGCAAAGCAAGTGATCCTGAACAACGAGGAATATTCTATTCGTCATGTCATCTCGGCAGAAAGTTTAAAGGGGTGAGCCCATGCTAATACTTTCACGAAAAGTCGGAGAAACCATTTGGATCGGTGAAGATGTAGAAATAGTCATTACAGAAGTAAAAGGAGATCAAGTGAAGGTTGGAATTAAAGCTCCTAGAAGCATAGATGTCGTTAGAGGAGAGCTAAGAAAAGACGTCTCAGAATCTAATACTGAAGCCGTATTAAAAAACATAGACATACTTAAAAATTCCTAAGAAAAAATTTCTTAGGAATTTTTTTACTTATTCTATTAACATTGGAAAAAAACTTCCGATATATAAATTGTAAACAAGGAAGCAGAGTGCCGGCCCTACTTCCAAGTTACATAATCTATTAATAATTGCCTACAGGGACGTAGAGCACAATTATTCCAGGGAGGAAAATTAAAATGAGAATCAATCACAACATCGCAGCACTTAACACAAACCGTCAACTAGGAGTAAACAATAATAATGCTTCAAAAAATTTAGAAAAGCTTTCTTCAGGACTTCGTATTAACCGTGCTGGAGACGATGCAGCTGGTCTTTCTATTTCTGAAAAAATGCGTGGGCAGATCCGCGGTCTTGACCAAGCGGCTCGTAACTCACAAGATGGTATCTCTTACATTCAAACTGCAGAGGGTGCATTAAACGAAGTAAGCTCTATGCTAGTTAGAATGAAAGAATTATCTGTTCAAAAAGCTAATGAAACAAACAATACAGAAGATATTGCTAATCTAGATCTTGAAATGAATCAGCTTGGCGAAGAAATGGATAAAGTAATCGCAGACACTAAATTCAATGGTATTAATGTTTTTGCAGCACCTATTAATGTAGTAGTAAGCGATGCAGATACAGATACTTTTGAAATTGGTATTGCTCAAGCAGCTTTAGGTTTAACAAGTGCATCTAAAACTGCTGACATTGAAGGTAAAATTGATGAAGTGAACACTACTAGATCAACTCTAGGTGCTCAACAAAACAGATTAGAGCATACTATCAACAATCTTGGTACAACTTCTGAAAACCTAACAGCTGCAGAATCTCGTATCCGTGACGTTGATATGGCGAAAGAGATGATGGAGTTCACTAAGAATAATATCTTAACTCAAGCTGCACAATCTATGTTGGCACAAGCTAACCAACAACCTCAAGGAGTTCTTCAACTTCTTCGTTAATTTTTATTTAAAATGAATAATATACTTTTTAAATTGCGATCGATATTTATATCGGTCGTTTTTTTTATTGTTTATATCTCTTTTTATTAAAAATATCATTTTTTATTGAATATATTTACTTACTTTATTAACTTACGATTATTAATAACTTTTAACTATTATAAATCAATAATACATTATTTAAATAAATTAATCAAATATATTTGTTATTTATAAAGTAATTATAAGTAAATATAAATATATTGAATGATTTTTAAAGAATTTTTTATCATGCATTTAAATAGGAAGTAATTGATATTTTAAATAAAAAAATGATTTTTATTTATAAAATATATTAAAGTTTATTAAATTGCTGTCGATATTATTATTGTTCAAGGTGATTTAGACAACGGCCGATTTAAATTACTTTGTTATTAAAACATCAGTTCACATGGAAGTGGACTTATAACTCAAGGAGGAAAATTAAAATGAGAATTAATCACAATATCGCAGCATTAAACACTAGTCGTCAATTAACTATCAACACAGGAAGCGCTTCTAAAAACTTAGAAAAACTTTCTTCAGGTCTTCGTATCAACCGTGCTGGAGACGATGCAGCTGGTCTTTCTATCTCTGAAAAAATGCGTGGACAAATCCGTGGTCTTGACCAAGCGGCTCGTAACTCACAAGATGGTATCTCTTACATCCAAACTGCAGAGGGTGCTTTAAACGAAGTAAGCTCAATGCTAGTTAGAATGAAAGAATTATCTGTTCAAAAAGCTAACGGAACAAATAATACGGAAGATATTTCTAACCTAGACCTTGAAATGGATCAACTTGGTGCTGAAATGGATAAAGTAATCGCAGACACTAAATTCAATGGTATCAATGTTTTTGCAGCACCTATTAATGTAGTAGTAAGCGATGCAGATACAGATACTTTTGAAATTGGTATTGCTCAAGCAGCTTTAGGTTTAACAAGTGCATCTAAAACTGCTGACATTGAAGGTAAAATTGATGAAGTGAACACTACTAGATCAACTCTAGGTGCTCAACAAAACAGATTAGAGCATACTATCAACAACCTTGGTACAACTTCTGAGAACTTAACAGCTGCAGAATCTCGTATCCGTGACGTTGATATGGCGAAAGAAATGATGGAGTTTACTAAGAACAATATCCTTACTCAAGCAGCTCAGTCTATGCTTGCGCAAGCTAACCAACAGCCACAAGGCGTACTTCAATTATTACGTTAATCTTTTCTAAGTTTACGCGTCCGAAATTTCGGGCGCGTTTTTTTTTTTATCGAATTATTTATTAAATATACTGGTATTTGTCCGATATAATGGATAAAGTTAGGGAAATGAGGAGGCAAGAAAAGTATGGTGCATCATATTTCTGATTCTGTCGGGAAATTATCTAATAATGTTACCGCAAAAGTTGGTCCATCTGAGCAAGTGGACCCTTCAAAAGTAGAATTATCTATTGAGGCTGAGCAGCGTCTACCTGCTGAGAAGACGAAGAAGATGGCAGATAGCATGAATAAATTTTTAGAAACAACTTCAACAGAGATTCGCTTTAAATACCATGAAGAGTTGGAAACTTATTATGTCACATTAATAAACGCTAAGACAGAGGAAGTAATTCGAGAAATCCCATCGAAAAAAATCATGGATATGTATGCATCCATGCGAGATTTAGTTGGCTTTATTGTAGATAAGAAAATATAAGGTTGGTGATTTTATGCGTATTGGTGGATTAGCAAGTGGTATGGATATTGATTCCTTAGTCGAAAAAATGATGAAGGCCGAACGTACCTCATTAGATAAAGTTACGCAAAAGAAACAATACACAGAGTGGCAGCTAGAGGATTATCGAAGTGTAAACAGAAAGTTAAATGATTACAGCAATAACTTGTTTGATACGATGATGAAGCAGTCGACGTTTCTAGCAAAGACTGTTACTACTTCTTCTCCAGATGCTGTTAGTGTGAAGAGTATGAATGCTACCTCTGAGTTTTCAGGATCTATTTCAGTTTCTCAACTTGCGGCACAGGCTTCTTTACAAAGTAAGGGAGTTATTAAAAATACTTCCGGTGAAATAGTGGATACAAAAGCTACCTTAGCAAGTTTAGGCATGGCGAATGATATTTCTATTACTATCAATACAATAAATAAGGATGGAAAGTTCTCTGCAGATAATGAGAAGACTTTAACCTTTAGCGACAGTGACACAATTGAATCTGTACTTAAAAAGATAAATAGTGAAACTGGTGTAACAGCATTTTATGATTCCTTCACAGGGAAAATTGCGATGACAGCTAAAAACTCTGGAAAAGCGGACAGTGGAGCTGAAATCGTTGTAAGTGGAAATTTAGCAGAAGTTCTTAAAATAGACGGGAACAGCAATGAAGCTAATGGGAAGGCTGGCCAAAACGCTAAGTTTACGTTTAATGGACTGGAAACAGAGCGTAATAATAATGCCTTTCAAATTAATGGATTTGAAGTCACGTTAAAACAAACAACGTCAAGTCCTGTTACCTTCAGCTCTGCACCAGATACTGATAAGATAGTAGATTCGGTTAAAAAATTTGTTGAGGATTATAATAAGCTAATTGAAGAATTAAATTCAAAAATCCGAGAAACAAAATACCGAAATTATTCACCTCTTACTGCGTCGCAAAAAGAGGACATGAAAGAAAAAGAAATTGAACTATGGGAAGAAAAAGCGAAAAGTGGTACCCTAAAAAATGATTCTACCATTAGTAGTATGTTACAAAGCATGCGAAGCGTGCTTAATGGTGCTATAGAAGGAACTTCTGGTACTATACGTCTAAGTGATATCGGCATTACTACTTCGAAAGACTATTCCACTAATGGTAAACTAGAAATTAACGAAACTAAGCTTAGAGAAGCGATAAACAGTGATCCTAATAAGGTTTACGAGGTCTTTGCTAAATCAGGTTCTACAACAGAAGAATCAGGTCTTGCTACTCAAGTGAGAGCTATAATTACAGATAGCCGCAAAAATTTAACAGATAAAGCAGGAATTACAGGAGCTACAAATAATACTTTCAGCATTGGACGTGCGTTAGATAACTTTAATCAACAAATTTCTAGGTTGCAAAATCGTTTAACAATGGTAGAGGATCGTTACTGGAAGCAGTTCACTGCAATGGAAAATGCAATTAACAGAGCCAATAGTCAATCAGCATCTATCGCAGGAATGTTTAGTTAAACCGTAATAAAATAAGAGGAGTGTTCTCATGGCAGTAAACAATGCCTATCAAGCATATCAACAAAATAGTGTAACTCAGTCGTCGCCAGGTGAATTAACATTGATGCTCTATAACGGGTGTTTGAAATTTTTAAACCAAGCTAAAAAAGGAATAGAAGAAAATAATATTGAGCTCAAGAACACGAATCTTCAAAAAGCGCAAAATATAATTCGTGAGCTTATGGTCACTCTAGATATGTCTATTCCTGTATCTGAATCTATGTATTCTTTATACGATTATATGTTAAATCGTTTAATAACTGCTAATATCCAAAATGATAGTGAAATGGTAGATGAAGTCATTGGCTATACAATGGAATTTAGAGATACATGGAAGCAGGTCATTCAAATTAATCGCCAAAAACAGTATGGCTCGACAGGTGAAATATGATTCGAGATAGCTTACAGGCTTGGAAGCAGGTCACAGAGCAACTCTTAATAGAATTAGATGATCACGATGAAAACAATAGAGATCATATGGTTGACCAAGTGGAAAAAATACTTGAAATTCGTGAACAGCTTCAGCCTTCTATACAACCGCCCTTTACGGAGGAAGAACTAATTTTTGGTAAAGGGTTGCTTCCTTTAGAGGAAAAGTTAGCTATGAAGCTGAAAGGTCAACTAAGAGACATCCGCTTGAACATATCAGATCAGCAAAGAAAGAAAGTTTCTATACACGCTTATATGGATCCGTATTCGCAAGTGAATAGAGATGGTACATTCTACGATAAGAAAAAATAAAAAATCCGGCATAAGCAAATTTGCTTACGCCGGATTTTTTTATCCTTGAAAACTATACTCCTTCAACAACCCCTCAAGCTTCAACGCTAGACCAATACTCCCATCGACCTTCAGCTTCCCAAACATAAAGGCAGAGGTACTGTTCAAATCGCCATTGATCAGCTTTACAAAATCCTTCGAGCTTAATTTTAATGTGCAGTCAGCCTTAGTAGAAGTATCGTCTGTTACAAATGCTCTACCGTCTGCGATGACTAATTGTTTAACGGATGGCTCGTCGCCAGATAGGTGAAATTCGTAGCGGACGTTTTGGTTTTGGATTGGTGTTGGATTGTTGTTCATTGTGTGTTCGATTTGTGCCCATGTTTCATTCATAGTCATATCCCCTTTGTCTAAATGAATGGTTATTCATTTATGATTATGACATATTTTCTGATAACTTACGAGTTTTATTTCCCAGGTAATATTTTGGCGAAAGTTGTGGATGTTACGAAAGTTTTACCGATATAAACAGAAAGGGGGTTTAAAGTATGAGAAAGAAAGTGCTGATTATAGTTTTTATGCTGTTTTTTATTACAGAAAATGCAAGTGCAAGTACGCTTTATGAGGTTAAAAAGGGAGATAGCCTTACAAAGATTGCTAAATTACATAAAGTAACGGTCGCTGATCTACGTACTTGGAACAAGCTGACGAAGGATAATATTTATATTAAGCAAAAGCTTGTAGTACAAAAACCTGCCACTGTCAAAAGTGCCACAAAGGTTGTCCCAGCTAAGGCGACACCTGTTGTAACAAAGCCTGTTCAATCGGTAGTTGTTGCTGCTCCGGTCCCAGTAGCGACACCAGCTCCAGCACCTATTATTTCAGGGGAAGGACATGTCTATTATCCACTAATCATTGATTTTGCTAAACGTTTGGAAGGTATTCCTTATTTGTATGCTGGTAATACGATGGCTGGGTTTGATTGCAGTGGGTTTATTTACTTCCTACATAATCAGGCTGGAGTGAAAATGGAACGTAAGAGCAGTGAGTCTTATTATTTGGATAGTGTGGTGGTGACTAATCCGGTCCCTGGGGATTTAGTGTTTTTTCAAAATACATATAAAGAAGGAATCTCTCATATGGGAATCTTTATAGGGGACAATCAATTCATCCATGCAGGATCTAAGGGAGTAGAAATTACAAAGCTCGATAGTGTGTACTGGAATGAGCACTTTGTATCCTTTAATCGATTTGTTCAAAAGTAATTAAGACAGGAGAATGATTATGAAGTGGACAATTACAAAAAAAATGTGGTTGGGCTTCTCTGCAATTATCCTTATGATGATGATTGTTTCCTATGTTACTACTCTAGCATCAAAAGGGATCAATAGTCAGTATAGAGAAATTTTAGAGGTGGATAGTAAGAATGTGAGCCTGATTCAAGAGATTCAAATGGCTCAAAATGAAACTACCGAAAACCTGTATGATTTTTTACTGACGAAAATGGATGCGTCTAGAAAAGCTGTTAGAACTAACATAGATTCCACTGGAACACTAATGGAGGAACTAAAAAAAGGGATAAATTCAGAGGAGTCTCTGCCGTTCATTGAAGATTATGAAAGAAAATATGTAATGTTTGTAGAAGCTAACGAGAAGCTTATATCGAACCAAATTCTTGTTGATCCAACTCAAATAAATACATTAACAAAAGATGTTAAAACGGTTAATGACAATATGGTATCCCTACTAGACAAGATAGAGGAGCAGCTTCAAAAAGATATGACATCTACAGTAGAAGAGCTGCGAAATTACGAGCGTAATACTACCCTACTTGTAATGGGCATTACGATTGCAGGGGCAATACTCGGAGCAGTGATTGCATTTTATATAGGTAGAAGTATAGCGCGTCCGATTAAGCGTGTGACTTCTGGTCTTACAGAAATTGCAGGGGGCAATCTGCTTGTAGAGCCAATTCTGATTAAGAACAAAGACGAGGCTGGGGAAATGGCCTCAGCATTTAACAAAATGTCAGCAGACCTCCGTATGATTGTTTCGAATGTACAGGAAACGTCTATGCAGCTTGCAGCTAATGCGGAAGAATTATCAGCCAGTTCGGAGGAAAGTTTAGCGAGCTCACAAATGGTAGCAAGCTCAGCTCATGAGCAAATGGCTAGCAGTGAACAGCAGGTACTCCATATGACTACTTCTATGGAAGGGATGTCGGAGCTTTCACAAGGAGTGAATGAAATTGCCTCTAGTAATGGCGAGATGCTTAATTCTGCTAATAATGTCGGAATGCTTGTTAAACAGGGCTCAGATGTCATCGAGGCGGTGGCACAACAGATGAGCACTATTCATGAGACGTTTAATGAAACAGCAACCAATATGAGAGATATGGAGAAGCATTCTAGTGATATTCAAGGTATTACTACTCTTATTACACAAATCTCAGAGCAAACGAATCTGCTTGCATTAAACGCTGCGATTGAAGCAGCTCGAGCTGGAGAATATGGAAAAGGATTCGCGGTCGTTGCCGACGAGGTACGAAAGCTTGCAGAACAATCCAAAAATGCTGCTTCTGAAATAGCGGACATGGTAAAAGTGATCCAAGGGGCAACCGAGAATGCGGTGGGTGCAATTACAGCAGGAGAAGGCAAGGTTAAAGAAGGATTAGCGAAAACAAAAGAGTCATTAGATGTATTTGAGCATATTGAAACCGCAGTAGTAGAAGTAGGCTTTAAAGTAGAATCTGTTTCTAGTGCAATTAAACAAATTCAAACGATTGCCCAAACTGTTACGGAAGGCTCAAGGGATGTTCAAAGACTCGCAGAGATTGTAGCGCAAGGGGCTACTGATACTAGCGCAGCAACAGAACAACAGCTTGCTTCCAATAGTGAAATTACGTCTAATGCTCAATCTCTAGCAAATTTAGCAGAAAAATTACAAGATAATATAAGTCATTTTAAAATGTAGGTATAAAGGTTCTATACTTAATTTAAAAAGTATAGAACTTTTTTATGCCATTAGGAATAAATATGTACATTTATCCATGTCAAATTACCTTTAAAAAGATATAATTATAGAGGTGCGTTTTTACTAATGTGTATCCAAATATTAATTACGGAAAAGGAGTTCCAAAATGAAATTATCAATTTCCAAAAAAATGTGGTTCGGGTTTTCATTTGTTTTACTTTTATTAGTTTTTATAAGTGTTACTTCTATTTTTACTTCCTACGACCTTGCAAATAAGTATAAAGATATTATTGATAAGGATATTGAAAAGATTAATCTAGTATCAGAAATTGAAGTAATTCAAAAGGATATGGCGACTGCTATACTAGAGTTCGTTATGTTTGGTTCAGATGATGCTATCCAAAAATTTGATCAAGAAATAGAAAAGGGATCAGTTGCAGCTCGTGCTTTAATAGAATCGGTAAAGGATGAAGAGTCACAAAAGTTATTAAAGGACCTTCAAACAGAGACTGTACAGCTTTTTGAATCAAATGATAAAATAATCACGTTGAAAAAAAGCAATCAACCCTTTGAACAATATGCAGCAAAGTCAAGCGAGCTTAACGGCAATGCTTTGGCGATTTTAGGTGAGTTAAAACAAATTCAAGAAAAAAATATGCTACAGACTAGAGAAGAATTAGATACATATAATGATAAAGTTAACCTATTTATAATCATATTAGTAATCTCAAGTATTATTATAGGTATACTCGTTTCTCATTTCATCAGTAAAGGTATTTCTGCTCCAATACGCAAGGTGACAGAGGGATTAGAGGAAATTGCAAAAGGTAACCTGAAAGTAGAACCAATCGTTATTAAAAATAAAGACGAAGTTGGGGCAATGGCAACTACGTTTAATAAAATGACAAGTGATTTACAACGTATCGTTTCTAACGTTCGCGATTCCTCTATGCAGCTTGCCGCTAATGCAGAAGAACTGTCTGCAAGCTCAGAGGAAAGCCTAGCATCCTCTCAAATGGTTGCTAAATCTGCAGAGGAGCAAATGGCTGCAAGTGAAGAGCAAGTGAAGCATGTTGAAAACTCTGTTAGATCTATGTCCGAAATGCAACAAGGTGTATCAGACATATCACAAAACAACAAAGATATGCTTCTTGCAACAGATGGCGTGAAAAAGCTCGTTACCAAAGGCTCTACAGTAGTATCTGGAGTAGCAAGTCAAATGAACACCATTCATGAAACATTCAAAGAAACAACAGAAATTATGAATAACATGGCTAAGCATTCCAATGAAATACAGTCCATTACAGCTTTAATCACGGACATCTCAGAGCAAACGAATCTACTTGCGCTGAATGCTGCAATTGAAGCAGCTCGTGCAGGCGAATATGGAAAAGGCTTCGCAGTAGTTGCAGAAGAAGTACGCAAGCTTGCTGAGCAATCCAAAAATTCTGCTTCTGAAATTGAATCCATGGTTAAACTAATCCAGTCCGCATCTTCTGAGGCAGTTAAAGCGATCACAACAGGTGGAGACAAGGTTGAGGATGGTCTTTCTAAGACAACTGAATCATTAGACGTGTTCAATGAAATTGAGTCCAGTGTAGAAGAAGTTGCAGTGAAAGTTGCAACCGTTACTACCGCAATTGAACATATTAAGGAAATGAGTAGCTCAGTAACAGCAAGCGCACAACAAGTAGAAAACTTGGCAAACCATGCAGCAGAGGGAGCAAGTGATACGAGTGCAGCTACCGAGCAGCAATTAGCAGCAACCGAAGAAATTTCAACAAACGCACAAACATTGGCGACTCTTGCAGAAAAACTGCAAAGTGAAGTAAGCCATTTTAAAATCTAATAAATCGGGTTAACCCATAAAGAAGGCATTGTCACATATTGTGACAATGTCTTTTTTTGTAGGAATGAAATCAATCGTAGAAGTGATATAGAGAAGTGGCTAAGTGTAGTGGCCATGGCGGAAGTTCTACAATGATCGGGTGAAGTGTTGCAGGAAATAAAAGAGTTGCGGGAAATAGAGAAAGTGTTGCGCGAATCAGCGAAGTGTTGCAGAAATTGGTCAAAGTGTTGCGCCGATGGGAGAAAGTATTGCGGGAAATAAAAGAGTTGCGGGAAATGAAGAAAGTGTTGCGCGAATCAGCGAAGTGTTGCAGAAATTGGTCAAAGTGTTGCGC
>NZ_CALIED010000047.1:0-4052 GCF_938022135.1 uncultured Psychrobacillus sp. | reverse complement strand
AAAAGCGAGGAGGCAGTTCCTCAGCCACCGGAGCTTTTATCCATTTGACCCCGAGTGGGCAAGGCGATGAAGCTGGACATCAAGAAAAGCGGAATCGCCTGTCACTGCCCCGACAGGCAAATGGAGAAAAGCGAGGAGGCAGTTCCTCAGCCACCGGTACTTTTATCCATTTGACCCCGAGGGGCAAGGCGTTCCACAGGTTCAGAACTTTATAATTTCCTAAACAACTAGAAAAGCTCTTTGCACTATCTTTTATCTTTAAATAAAGCATATGATAGAATGTATTTACTACAAGAAGGAAGGAAGTAGCTACTATGAAGTCACCTTTTACATATAAATATATAGCACCGACCACTAAAGGAAATGACCAGCCATCCCTTTTCTTATTTCATGGCATGGGCAGTAACGAAGAGGATTTGCTCCAGCTTGTAAAAGAATTTGAGGGAAGCCACCATATATTTAGTTTGCGTGGACCAATTGTATTTAACCCTGGATATGCATTTTTTACGATTGAGGAAGAGGGACGACCAGAAAGACAGGTTTTTGATAAGGTAGTAACTTACCTACACCAGTTTATTGCAGAGGCCGTACAGGAATATAGCTTAGATCAAAGTAAAATAAGTTTAGTCGGCTTTAGTCAGGGCGCTGTATTGGCACAGACAATAGCTCTTACTATGGGCGATGTAATAAAAGGAGTAGCTGCCCTAAGCGGTTATTTACCTGATTTTGTGAAAGAGGAATATAGAAAGCACCCTGTCGATCATTTGACTATGTTCATTTCGCACGGGGAATATGATTACGTAATTCCATCTCACTGGGGATTAGAAAGTAAAAATTATTTTGAGGAACTAGGAGCTAATGTTACATATAAAACATACGAGGACGGTCACGGAGTTGTTCCGGAAAATCAGCTTGATTTAGTTAATTTTATAAAACAATTGTAGAATAATCGTTTTTTTGCACATATATCAATCTCAATTGAAAAATGAAATTTATTCTTATTTAAAATGTTTGAGGAGATACTATATATCTTCCTCAAACATTTTTTTGATACTATATATATGTTTAACTTCCATAAATAATGGTTACATGAGGATGCTTTTTCAAACAGCTTGCCGGAAAATCCTCGGAGATGCCTTGTTCCTTAATGCGATTCAAAGTCTCTATTTTATTTTCACCAAAGGCTAATAACACAATCTGCTTAGCCATCATAATTGTTTCAATACCCATTGTAATTGCTAGCTCTGGGACTGATTTTCCTTCTGGAAAGTATTTAGCATTATCCTGTTTTGTTTTATCTGCAAGCTCGACAACATGTGTTCTTGACTGAAAAGACGTACCTGGCTCATTAAACCCAATGTGTCCATTAACACCAATCCCCAATAATTGAAGATCAATTCCGCCTTTTTGTTCAATCTGCTGCTCATAACGGGCACATTCCTTCTCTAAATTCGTTGCTAAGCCATCTGGAAGATAAACATTTTCTCTTGGAATGTTTACATGGTTAAATAGATGCTCCTGCATATATTTATGGTAGCTTGTAGCTTCCTCCGACCCGACCCCAACATATTCATCCAGGTTAAACGTACTTGCTTCTTCAAAAGAAATATCACCTTTTATGTAGCATTGCACCAATTCTTTATAAAAGCCTATCGGAGTACCTCCTGTTGCCAATCCTAATACACTATGTGGCTTTTCTCTTAATTGCTTTTCAAAAATAGTAGCTGCCATTTTACTCATTTCTTCGTAAGTTTTAACTTCCAACCATGTTATATTACCTTTGCTCATTAGAATAACTCAGCCTTCCTTTACAAAAAGTATATTGTATTTCAAAGGAGTTATTTAGCAATACAATGTCGGCATCCTTCCCAACTGCTAAACTCCCTTTTCGATCATCTATCCCTAATCTTTTTGCTGCATTTGTTGAGGTTATTTTGACTAACTCATGAAGCGGTAAATCAGTTAAATCTCGGATTTTCCGTACACCCTCATTCATTTTTAGCACACTTCCAGCTAATGTACCCGTTTTTAATGTAGCAGTTCGACCAACCACCTTGACCTCCTGATCGCCAAGTGAATAGTTTCCATCGGGAAGTCCTTTTGCTCGCATTGAATCAGTAATGAGGATGAGTCTATCCGGCCCAATCACCTTAAATACTAATCGAAGCATATCGTCTGATAAATGGATACCATCCGCAATAACTTCACAGAAAAGCATTTCATTCATGAATCCTGCTCCAACCATCCCAATTTCTCGATGGTGAACACCTGTCATAGCATTGGTAAAATGCGTTAGGTGTGTTAACCCATTTTGTACTGCATTATTAATGTCTTGATAGGATGCCTTCGAATGACCTGCGGAAGAAATAACTCCTTTCTCTTTTAAATATTGGATCATCTCAAAAGCTTCGTCGAGCTCAGGAGCCAATGTAACCACCTTCAAATTGCTTAGTTGTTCTCCAAACCAACTATTTAAACGATCAATGGAAGGCTTTTGTATATGCTGAACCGGCTGAGCCCCTGCCTGCTCGGGATGTATAAATGGCCCCTCCAAATGAAAGCCAAGCATCTCTGCTCCCTGATTTTCTATACCCTCCTCCAGGAATTGAGTGTTTACTTCTATCGATTGTTTAATTCGCTCTGATGAATGAGTAATAGTCGTTGCTAAAAAAGAAGTTGTTCCTTCTTGAGGCAAGTATTCGGCAATCTCTTTAGTAGCCTTGAGCTCTCCATCCATAAAATCAGCGCCAGCAGCGCCATGAATATGGATATCTATAAAACCAGGCATTGCAACATATCCCATACCATCAATGACTTCTCCAGTAAACTCTTCCATTGTACCTTCAGATATAGATGCTATCTTTCCATCAACAATTAAAATCTCCCCATCGATTATTTGGCCATCCTCTAAGCACATTTGAACGTTTTGAATACGGTAATTACTCATAGGCACACCTTCCTATAAAATAGATTTATTTTTAAATAAATTTAATATTTCTAAATAATCATATAATATAAACGTATAAAATTATACCCTTAAATTCTATGAAATAGATTAACGATTCCTACAAAGGGGTATTTCTTAAGTTGATTCGTTCAAAACTTTTAAAATGAGTAGGAATTACAACTTCAAAAATGAGGTTATTAAAATTATTATTTAAATAATGTAAGCACCCCATCCGCTTTTATTGTATGATAATTAAAAATAAGGAGGAATATTATGCCATTCTTACACTCTCCAAAATACCATCCGTCTATAGATGAAGTAATCATCCAAACCTTAAAAAGTGAAGGCGTTAAAAATGAAGTAATTGAAGACAAGTTAGTAGAAATGTCTAAAATAGAAGCTATGGATCGGTATTTTAGTTCTAAAGAAGTAGAGGTAACTACCGAGTCTATCTCCCATTTTATATCCCATGCTTTTTACATAGATTTAGACAAAGCATACTTGTTAGACATAGAAACTGCTGAAAACCTGAAAGAGCCTACTCCAAAGGCAGCCATTACATGGCACCTGGAAACTCAACAGCAAGATTGGACTGGAGAGCAGATTCGCATTCTCCTAAAAAACCTATTTGGTATAAATACAAATGGACTTGCATTTTTAGAAAACAAGAAAATCTCTTTATATTCTAAGAAGCAATGGATTCTAAAACAGGACCATGATTTGTTTATTGTTTCTACTGGGGTAAAAGATATAGACGTTTACATTTTAGCAACTGATTATTTTAAACAAAAGACTGGATTAGATGGCTTACCAGAGAATTTACACGAAAAGCTAAATGAGCTGGGATTCAGTTATAATCAAGAAAAAATGTGCTACTATTTCTGCACAGAAGACGGACAATCAGTAGAAGATTCATTTAAAGGCCAGGTTTTAAATAGCTTAATAGAAGTAGCACGGACGAAATACGATCATTTATAAAGGCTATGTTAAAGGGTAGTGTTGATTTATAATGCAAAGAAATCTTTAAACCATAGAGTAGAATTGATTTTTCGCACCAGCCGGACGCTTTCTTACCCTTAGTCAAGTATTTTTATCTTTATTACTG
>NZ_CALIED010000046.1:0-34074 GCF_938022135.1 uncultured Psychrobacillus sp. | reverse complement strand
AGCGCCGATGGTAGTTGGGGGTCTCCCCCTGCAAGAGTAGGACGTCGCTGGGCACTAAAGGAAGTCGTTACCGAGTAATCGGTGGCGGCTTTTTTGTATGTCCTTATAAAGAAATTAGACCAAGACCACTATTCTCTATAAGCAAGTGACCTTTGGACAAGACATTTTGTCATAGTAAGCGAGAATCGGTCGGTTCGGCATAATAATCGGTCGGTTCCACGAAAAAATCGGTCGGTTATACCCCATAATCGGTCGGTCAACCACCAATAGGAGAGATTCACTCACCTAATGATAAATAAACTCTCTATTCATGAAGAATTCTTGCGCCGTCAAGAGTAGGACGTCGCTGGACAACTATAAGAAGTCGTTACCGAGTAATCGGTGGCGGCTTTTTTGTTTTATCTTTTACAGAAAAAAGCCGAAGGGGCAAAGAGTTCGAGGAACCGAACGACGACAGCTTACAAAGAAATCTGCAGCAGATCTGGTTTTGTGACCGCTATTGGTAGTTGGGTGATTGCCCCCTGCAAGAGCCAAGAGCAAGAAGAGATTGGGCACCTTAGAAAATCTTCCCCTGGTAACAGATGGAGACTATTTTGTTTAGTATTCATCTTTAATGTCAAATGATATGTTAGAAGTTCGTCTTTAATTTACATTTCCCGGGAAATAGAAACGAGATGTGACAAAGCAAATATAAAAAGTAAAATTACTTAGTATATTTTAGCGGAAAAGAGCAGCATTTTCTTTTGATTAAAAATTAATGTCTTAATAGATATTATTATGCAATATTCCATTATGGTAATAGAAGTTAAAAAAAGAATAATTATATATAATAATTAGAAATTTCTAATTATTATGTTGACTACGAAACATTGGTGGTGTATTTTAATTATGAAGGATTATTCCAATATTTATATTTATTTAGGAAATATTATTCTTCATAAAAGCTATGTAAATTACAACCAGAGAAAAATTATAGGGATAGATTTAAAGCTAACTAGCTATTTAAATTATAAAGGAGATGAAAATTTAGATGAAGTATTACCAGCGACTAGTAAGTTTTGTAGTTTCTTTGTTACTTATTATTAGTTTATTACCTATTTCTGTATCAGCTGAAGTTTTAGAAAATGATTTTATTGAGGTAGAAGCTGCACCAGTAGATCCAACAATTAGTGTAGAAGGTCCAAGGCATGAGATAGATTTTGTTGATGAGAGTATAGAAGGTAAATCTGACTTTATTGCTATTTTTACTGAAGAGTATGCTCGAGAAATACTTGTGAAAAAGTTTTGGGTTGCAGTCCAGGTAGACCAAAACAACCGAGTGGTAAGGGTTGTAAGTCAATCCAATAATGGAGCAGTACCTATCTGGGAAGATGAACAATTACTTTCAGTTCCCAAGGGCGGATATATTCTATTAGCACATGATGACTCTTGGGGAAACAAGGACTTCAGAAAATTTTTGGCTACAAACTTTAAAACTGCTGACGTAATCAAATTAAGAAAGAATGGTGAAGTTGTTCCAATTTCAGAATTCATGACAGGAGAAGGGTTACTTGCTGGGATTCAATTAAATAATGAGTTAATGTATACGGTCACAGAACCTCACACGCAAATATCGGGAACCATTAAGAACTTTGAAAGTGGTGAAAGGTACCGGCTATTAGCGAGTGGACAAGAAATAAACTTAGCAGCAGACGGTACGTTTAATTTCACACAATCAGTTAGTAAGGGCACCAATTATATAGACTTAGAAATTTATAAAAATGATCGCTTGCATGAGACTCAATCGCTGATTGTTTACTTTAAGGATACGAAGTCAGCAAACAAGCAGGTTTTCTTATGGGTTGAACAAGGTCCAAACGCACGTCATTTTCAATCATCAGAGGATGTTTATAATATGCTCGTAAAAGCAAAGGATGCTGGTGTCACGGCAATTGCGTTGGACGTTAAAGGAGTAGAGGGATTTGCAGCTTATAAGGAAAGTGACTTAACTGGGAGGCCATATATTAGTGAAATGACCTCGCCTGCAAGAGCTGGATCAAATCCTAATCTTGATTTACTGAAGGAATTTATTACTCATGCCCGTACGCTTGGTTTGGAAGTACATGCAGCGATAAACGTATTTGCAGAAGGGTCTATAGCTCATAATGAGTATGCGGTGCTGAACAATCATTTGGATTGGGAAGAGGAAGTCTACCGCTATGAGGACGGCGGAGAAATTTTACGATTACGAGACAGTAAATATGGAAAAGGCGGTGCACTGGTTGCATTTGTCAATCCAGCAAACTTAGAAGCTCGTAAATATCAATTGGATACATTTGAAGAAATTATTAAAAACTATGATGTGGATGGAGTTCTCTTAGATCGCGGCAGATATGATAATTACTTTGCGGATTTTAGTGAGGAATCCAGAGTACAGTTTGAAGCATATTTGAGTAAAAAGGGGAAAGAACTAACGAATTGGCCGGCGGATATATTCACTTATGACGGTAGTAATCGTATCGATGGACCACTAATTGATGAGTGGTTTACATATAGATCTAGTGTGATTAAAAGCTTTACAAGTGAAGTAAGGGACTTAGTAGATTCATATAATGTAGCTGAAAATAGGGATGTATTATTATCTGCTTATGTTGGTTCCTGGTACGAATCTTATTATTTAAATGGAGTGAACTGGGCAAGCCCAACGTTCCAATATGATGAAAGACTCAACTATCCACAAGAAAGCTTGTATACAGAAGAATATGCAAATACAGGGTATACGGACGACTTGGATTTCCTAATGATCGGGACATATCAAACGACGGCAAATGAAGTGAAAAAGTATATTACGCAAGGAAATATTTTGACTGATGGGAAGCTGCCACTATATGCAGGAATGGCACTGGAGAATGTTCAAGAACCATACGTTCAAAGAGAGGTATTCCAAGCTGGATTGACAAATACGGATGGTCTTATGCTTTTCGACTATTCACAAGCAAACTTTCCTGTTATTAAAGCCTCCATTAATAACGAGGAATATATTAAAGATTACCAGTTGGGAATAAGTAATCCAAAAGAAAACTCTAATTTTATAGAAGGCGATTTCCTCAATATCAACCGAAATGATGGAAATATCAATGTTTACTCAGAATCTTTTGGACCATCAACTGCAACAAATAAATGGGGGGTTGAAGCGGTAGTCGACGGATCAGGGCAGGTTGTCAAAATGGTTAATAAACGGCAGGCGATGGAATGGAGTTGGGGATCACAAGAGGATAATAATAGCCTGATTCCAGAAGGCGGCTTTGTTGTTTCTGCACAAGATCCATCTGGTTCTCGTGAAAAAAGACAAACAGTAGCATTCGCATATGATATTGGTGACGAAGTAAGAGCAGCATTATTAAGTGGATTTTTAAATTATGAAGGCAAAACGTTTAACAACCATAATCTTGAATTTAAAGGAAATGTTCAAGTAGTTGGTCCAGGTGTAGCAAAAGTAGAGATAAATGGGGCAGAGGCTATTTTAAAAGAAGATGGTAGTTTCACCACTAATGTCGACCTACAGCCAGGAGCAAACAAGATTGAAGTAGTTGTTCATGTAGATGGATACAAAACTCACTTTAAAGTAGTGGAAGTTAATGCAGGAAAACTAACGATTGAAGAATTGAAGGAAGCGGTAGAAAGAACGGATATAAATCCGAATGGGATTAAAAATGCGATTCTTACACAAATCGATAATGCTATGAGAGACTATAAAAAAGCGGCTGAAAATAAGGATAAAGGAGAAGAAGAACTAGCAGCTAAGCATCAAGAAAATGGAGATAAAAAGCTTGAAGCAACGATGAAAATGATTGAGCAGCATGCAGGCAAGCATATCAGTGAAGAAGATGCTGCAGAGCTTATACGCATGATTGGATTAATTTTACCTAAATAACAAATGTTTTTCATTGTTTGGGGTGTTAGGGAAACTTTAGCGACACCCCAGACTTATGATGGAGGTATACATATGCACATGGATAAAGAAGTATTGAGGAGCAATTATTGTAATAGAGACTACGAATACCATCTATTAGGTTCTGTAAATGAAGCGAATGGAAAAGTAAACCTTCTCTATGTACAAGATGGCGGAGATTATTTGGAGTTAGGTGAAATTGAGAAGGTCTACAATAGCTTGATAAGAATGTATAAAGAACAAGGTGAAAATCTAATTTGTGTACTGGTATCACCTGGGGATTCGATTGAAAGATGGCATTCCTATGATAGAAGAGGAGCCAATTTTAATAATTATATCTCCTTTTTCAATGAGGAACTTGTGCCATTCGTAGAAGAGAAATTAAATCTGCAGGTAGGTAAAAGAGGACTTCTAGGAGATTCTTTGGGTGCGAATATTAGCTTAAATATTGCTATGCAAAAGCCAGAGAATTGGTCGCATCTATTGTTACAGTCGTCAGCAATATCTCCTAGGGAATTAAGTGATTTAGAAGGTTTCAGTACATTACCCTGGCATGTTTATCAAACGGTCGGCATTTATGAGGATGAGTTTATCTCCCCTATTTCTAATGAAAAGCTATATATCTATTCCCGTAATCAGAAAATGTACCAAATCTTTAAGGGGAAAAATACAGATATTGAATACAAAGTGCAAGAGGAGAACCATTTATGGGATTTCTGGCGAAGAGACTTACCGACGGCTCTTCAATACTTTTTGAATAATGGTTAATTTCTATCATTATTTTATTAGAGTTAAGACGCATTATCTTTCATTACATAAAAGTGTTGGGAGAGATTGGAATGGAATATAGTATCGGAATAGATATCGGGGGTACTAAGATTGCCACAGGAATCGTAGGACGTGAAGGCAATGTACTGTCTAAAAGAATTTACCCAACGCCTAGTTCCACAAATAAGGAAATATTAGAACTTTTAACAGAAACAGTGGATGATTATATAAGGATTGCAACTGAAAAAGGTATGGAACTAGTAAGTGTGGGAATAGGTTCCGCCGGTCAAATAGATTATAAAAGGGGGAAAATACTCTCAGGTACGGTAAATATCAAGGACTGGAACAATATTGATATTAGAAAATCTCTATCTCTTATAACTAACCTTCCAATATATCTTGATAATGATGCAAATACATTTGCTATAGCGGAACATCAGCTTGGAAGCGGTAAAGGTGTAGATGACGTAGTATGCCTAACCCTAGGAACCGGGATCGGTGGGGGGATTATATCTGGCGGGAATGTCATTCGCGGTAGGTGGGGAGGAGCAGCAGAACTGGGTCATATGTCTGTGAACTTCAATGGACCAGATTGTAACTGCGGTTCTAAAGGATGTATAGAGACGTATGCCTCGGGCACAGGCATCGCCAATAGAATGAAGGAAAAGCTACGTCTCTCTAATCGGGCAGAATTTACTTATTATAAAGAGAATCCTCATTTACTTACAAGCAAAGAGGTATTCGTCTGGAGAGAACAGGGCTCAATTGAAGCAATAGAGATAATCGATCAAACCATAAAAGCATTAACTTTTGGAGTAGTGAATATTATACATACTTTCAATCCATCCATGATCATCTTTGGAGGTGGGCTAGCTGAGGCGAACAGTTGGCTGATTTCAGAAGTAAAAAAGAGTTTGGAGACAATAGGGATGTCTTCATTAGTAAAGGATGTAGAGTTAAAGATCTCCAAATTGGGTCAAGATGCAGGCCTTATTGGAGCAGCTTATCAAGTATGGATGGATAAAAACTAAAAGGAGGAAATTATATGAATGATGTTTTTAATGAAAACGCGAATATTTTGTGGGTCGATTTTTTAGCAAATGGAGAACGTCTAGCTAACGAAGAGGAACAAGTAAAATTGATTAAACAAGCAGTAGAGTCTGGAATTACACATATGATTATTGATGCCAAGGTGCCTTTTGGTCAAACTACTTATCCAAGCAACTATGCTCATCATATTAGCAGCTGGTCAGATGGCTCATTTAGTGCTTGGAAAAATCGCGACTTTTTAAAAGAGTTTTTAAGTAAGATGAAAGACATCAAGCACATTAAAGTTTTAGCGAATGTGGACGTATTTTCGGAAGGTATAACTTCTTCCCGCGATGGAATGGCATACGATAAGCCAGAGTGGCAAGTTACGTTTTATAACGACGCTGTTTCCAACGAATCAAATGCAGCTGAATACTCGGATGCTGCAACCATTTTTGTGAATCCAATTCATCCCGAAGTAGTGGAATACGAACTTAATATTATAAAAGAGATATGTACCTATAATTTAGATGGGATAGTCGTAGATCGCTGTCGTTATCCTAACATTTATGGAGACTTTAGTGATCTCAGCAGAATTGGCTTCGAATCCTATATAGGTAAAAAAGTTATCAATTGGCCAGAGGATATTTTCACGATTGATAAAACAAAAGAAATTAATCGCGGAGCACTATTCCCTAAATGGACAGAGTGGAGAGCATTAAACATCAAAAATTTCGTAAGCAAGGCAAGGGAATTGGTAAAGTCAGCAAATCCGAATCTTATATTTTCTGATTACGTTGGCTCCTGGTACCCACTATATTATAGCGAAGGAGTCAATTGGGGGAGTGAAACATATCATCCAGACCTTGAATGGACATCCAAAACCCATAATGTCTCTGGGCTTGCAGAACAATTGGACTTCATTATGACGGGCTGTTATTACCCAGAAGTATATGTTGAAGAAGCCGAACAAAATGGACGTCCTGCCGAGTGGTACAGTGTTGAAGGTGCAATTGATAAAAGTCTGGAAGTCATTAACGGTAGTATCCCTGTTGTAGGAAGTCTATTTCTGAAAGACTATACAAACAATCCAGATCAATTTAGAAAAGCGATTAGAATGTGTAAGGAAAAATCAGCTGGCGTCATGATCTTTGATACGGTGTATTTAGAGGAATATAACTGGTGGGATATCCTTGCTGAGGAACTGAATATATCTAAGGAAAGCTAAAGAGGGATGCATATGAGAAAGCTAGCTTTAATACCAGTAGATGCAAGACCAGTAACCTACGACTTACCGAAGGATCTTGCTCAACTAGCAGATTGGGAAGTAATTACACCCCCAAAATCAGAGCTTGGTTTTTTAAAGGAAGCAGCTAACTTTTCCGCTTTGTTTCAGTGGATTGAAGATATTTCGGAAAGTGTAGACGGTTTCGTAATTTCCATTGATATGCTTCTTTACGGTGGCTTGGTTCCTTCTAGAATTAATAACGAAAGTGAATCGATCATCCGGCAAAGATTGGATTGGTTAGTAAAGATAAAACAGCTATATCCAACTGTCCAGTTAATGGCATTTAGCTCGACGATGCGAATCTCCAATAATTACGTCAATCAAGAGGAAAAGGATTACTGGAATGTGTATGGAAAAGAACTATGGGCTTATTCATATCATTACCACCTATTTCAAAAGTATCAATTGAATGCGGACCGGGACATTATGAATGATTTAACAAGTAAAATTCCAGATCATATTCTTGCAGACTATATAACGAGTAGGGAACGAAACTTTAAGGTAAATCTAACCTTAATAGATTATGTGGAAAAAGGGATTATCGATTTGTTGATATTTCCTCAGGATGACACGAGTGAATACGGTTTGAATATTATGGAACAGGAGCAATTAAAGGAAAAGATTTTTCAAAAGGGTCTGTATGAAAAAATATTTATTTACCCAGGAGCAGATGAAGTTGCAAGTGTACTTACCTCTAGAATGATCTATGAATTAGAGAAAGAAGCATTCCCAACATTCTATCCGATATACAGTGGTATGAAGGGTGCGTTATCTATAGCAATGTATGAAGACCGACCTCTTTTTGAGTCTGTAAAAGGACAAATTTATGCTTTTGGTAGCCATACAGTTGAACACCCTGAGGAAGCAGATATTGTAATTGGAGTAAATGTGCCGGGTAGGAAACAAGGTGATTTGGCCTTACAAGTAAATTTAAATGAAGTAGATACAAATGACAGAAATATAGGCGAGTGGATAAGAAAACTCCGCTATTATTTTATGCGTGATAAATTAGTTGCAATTGCGGACGTTGCTTATGCAAATGGGGCAGATCGGACGATGATTCCTCAGTTGTTATCAGTCTTTTCAATTGAAGAACTTTCTGGATTTGCCGCATGGAATACAGCAGGCAACACGATTGGTACCACTATAGCGCAAGCTGCTTTAGTTTATTTAGCTGCTAAACAAGGAAGAGTGACCAGCCAAGTAAAAGATAAGCAAATTTTAATCCGATTACTCGATGATTACATATATCAAACAATTGTCAGACAGGAAGTTAGAAAAACAGTAGATGAAGAACAAGTTCAAAACGACGTGCTATTGGAAAAGGTAAGGGAATTATTTAAAGAATCATCGACTACATTTATCGAACAAACCAATATGAAATACGAGGTAGATTCTATTTATCTTCCTTGGGATCGATCATTTGAGATTGGTATAGAGGTAAAGTCGTATGAACAGGAGGGTTTCTCTTGAAAAAAGATATAGCAATCATAGGCGGAGGTATTGGAGGCTGTATGGCAGCACTGTCAGCAGTCAAGCTAGGAAAGAAAGTGGTCATGACAGAGGAAACGAAGTGGATTGGTGGCCAGCTAACAAGTCAAGCAGTACCACCCGATGAGCATCCATGGATAGAAGAGTTTGGCTGCACAGAGACATATAGGAAGTTTAGAAACGAAGTAAGAGACTATTATAAAAAGAATTATCCCTTAAACGAGAATGCAAAAAATAATAATCGTTTGAATCCTGGAAACGGCTGGGTTAGTAGAATTGCACATGAACCAAGGGTTGCTTTAAATATTTTATATGACTTTCTACAGCCTTATCTATCGAATGGACAAATCGAGCTATTGCTGGAGCATAAAATTACTGGAGTAGAAGTTAATAATGATGAAATTAAACAAGTATATGTACAAAACCTTTTAACGGAAGAGGAAATAGAAATTGAAGCACAATTTTTCCTCGATGCTACGGAACTTGGTGATGTATTACCGTTAGCTGGTGCAGAATATTCTATAGGGGCTGAGGCGAAGAGTGAAACAGCTGAGTACCACGCTTTAGATGTAGGTGACCCGCAAGATATGCAATCGATAACACATGTATTTGCCTTAGAGTTTGCTGAAGGGGAGAACCATACAATCGAAAAACCGGAGCAATATGAATTTTGGAGAAATTATCAAGCTCCTTTTTTAAAGCATAAACAAATAAGTGAGTATATACCAGAGGCTGATACAGGTGAATCTAAGATACTGCCGTTATTCCAGGACGAAAGCAACAGGCTACCGTTATGGGAATATCGAAGAATTATTGACGCTAATCAATTCACGGATGGTTTCTTTAAAGGAGATATTTCTCTAATTAATTGGCCACAAAATGATTATTGGTTAGGGTCAATTATTGATGTAAGTCCGGAAGAAAAGGCTACTCATTTAAAAGGAGCAAAACAGTTAAGCCTTTCATTGTTATATTGGCTACAAACGGAAGCACCAAGAGCTGATGGAGGCAAGGGTTATCCAGAGCTGAAGCTAAGACCTGATATTACAGGAACGGATGATGGTTTTGCAATGCATCCATACATCCGTGAGTCTCGTAGGATTAAAGCTTTACAAACAGTCGTAGAAGAAGATATAAATGCAGATCTACGAGGGGGAGCAGGGATTAAAACGTTAGAAAATTCAGTTGGAATAGGCGCCTATCGAATAGATTTACACCCAACAACGAAAAGTAATCGATTATTTTATGCAAAAAGCTATCCATTTGAAATACCATTGGGCAGCCTAATACCCGTGAGAATAAAGAATTTAATTCCTGCTTGTAAAAATATTGGAACAACTCAAGTTACCAATGGTTGTTTTAGAGTTCACCCGGTGGAATGGAATATAGGAGAAGCAGCTGGAACACTAGCCGCATTTTCTATTAACTCGGATATAAGTTTACATGAAATATATAATAGTCCAGATCGAATTAAGGAATATCAAAGTCTGCTAGTGGATAGAGGCATCAGCCTTCACTGGCCAGAAATCACGACTATATAAATAATACTAAGAAAATAAGTCTTAAAATTCAAAAAATTAAATTGACATGAATATTCTGGAAGGATATAGTTGGAATAGGAGGAAATATTCGCTTTTATTTACATAAAAGGAGGTTTACTCCGATTTTATTCATTAAAAAATATTGGGGGGGGAATTATATTGACTAGTTTCAAGATGAAAAAGAGTCTTTTATGGATGCTTGTTTTGGGAGCGATGTTGTTTTTTATGGCAGCGTGTTCGGAGGATGATGCTGGAGAAGCGAAAGGGGATTCACCAGATGACGTAAAGGAATCCGGAGAGCTATCTGGGGAAGTTGAATTTATGACTATATCTCTGAGTCCTACTTTTGACGAGTACTTGAATAATTTAAAAGAAACGTTCGAAACAGAAAACCCAAAAGTAAAGGTATCTATTAGAGACGTACCTTATGAGCAAGTGGAACAAATCATTTTGACATCTGCAGCAAGTGGGAATATGCCAGATGTAATGAACCTTAATACAGAATTTGTGAAGAAAATAGCTGCAAATGGAGCACTAGTGAATATGGATGAAGCTGCAGCAGACGTCAAGGATACTTTCTTCGAAGGGTTATGGGAAACTGGTGGTGTAAACGGTTCTGTTTATGCATTGCCTTGGTATACCACTACTAGTGGTATGATTTACAATCCAGATATTCTAAAAGAAGCTGGCTTTGACGAACCACCTTCAACATTTGAAGAGGCATGGGAAATGTCTAAAGTTATTAAGGAGAAAACTGGAGCTTATGGAGAAGTAATTGCTCCTGATATGCATTTACTGTTTCCGAAAAATGGTATTAATATCTTAAATGAAGATTATACAGCAGCTGCCTTCAATACACCGGAAGCTGTAGAATTATGGACATCTTATAAAAAGTATCATGACGAAGGATTATTTCCTTTAGATATTATGTTAAAGCAAGTGTCCATGCCTGAGCTATATGCACAGGAAAAAGTTGCTTGGTGGTCGACAGGTCCTCAGCTTTTCCGTCAAGTAAACGATCTTTCTCCAGAAGTGTATGAAAAATCGATGGCAGCTCCTGCATTAAAAGGTGATGCTGGAAAGCAGCATGCTAACCCAATGAATATTGCAGTGTCGGCATCTAGTAAATCGAAAGAAGCAGCTGTTGCATTCGCTAAGTTTGTAACAAATGCAGAGAACCAATTGGAATTTGGTAAACTTGCATCTGTATTACCTCCAGTTGAAGAAGCAGTTAATGATGAATTTTTTGCACAAGGAGCAGATTCAAAGGATGCAACTGAGAGAGGAAAGTATTATGCAGCACAATCACTTGCAGATGCAGTAAATATGACTCCTGCAACTGAGCATGTGTCTAAAGTTAATGAGGCTATTCATACTGCTTTCCAACGAGTAATTTTAGAAGATAAGGATCCGGCCGAAGCGCTAAAAGAAGCGGAAGCAGAAGTAAACAATATTCTTCAATAATTTTATTGGACCTCCGATTAGAGGGGGTCCACTACTCTTCTAAGGAGGTTAACTTATGTATAAAGCAAGACATGCTTGGGGATTTTTATCTCTGCCACTTCTCCTATTGCTTCTCTTCACATTCATTCCAACCATTGCAGCATTTGTTTTGAGTTTTACAAACTATAATGTGTTTCGTCCAATGGAATTTGTAGGTTTAACAAACTATATTGATGCATTTATGGATGCTACGTTTAGAAAGGCAATGTTTAACACGGTTTATTACTGGTTACTTGTTACGCCTGCATTAGTAATATTACCAATTTTCGTAGCTATCTTAGTAAATCAGAAGCTTAGAGGTGTGAAAATTTTTAGGCTTATTTTTTATTTTCCTACATTAGTTTCTGTAGTTGTAACTGCCATCCTCTTTACTTGGATGTTTGCCGAACAGGGAGTTATCAATTACTTGTTTAGTATTGTAGGAATAGATCCAATTGGTTGGTTAACGAATACGTTTACTGCTATGCCTGCATTGGCAATTGTAACAATCTGGCAAGGATTCGGATATTACATGCTTTTTTATTTAGCAGCTCTCCAAGGGGTACCAAACGACTTGTATGAAGCAGCGGAATTAGATGGGGCTAGTTCTTGGAAAAAACACTTACATATTACGATACCTATGATTAAACCAATGATCTTTTTTGTGGCCGTTATATCAACAATGGGAGCATTTAAAGAGTTTACCTTAATGTTAACCATGACAAATGGTGGACCCTTGAGCTCAACTACAACAGCTGTATTTCTAGTATTTAAAGAAGCATTTACAAACCTTGAAATGGGATATGCGAGTGCAATTTCGTTTATTTTATTTGTTTTTATCCTAATAATCACACTTATAAATCAAAAGTTGTTGGATAATAACCCTGAGAAATAATGGAGGTGAATACATTGGCACAATCGATAATCGAAGAAAATATAAAAGAAACAACAAATCAAACCGGCAAAAAATCTAAATCTGGTAATCCGAGTAAAAGAATAAATAAACAAAAAATGTTAATTAAATTGTTATCTTATCTACTTCTCTTAGTAATAACATGTATTACCATTGTCCCTTTCCTATTTGCGCTATCCACTTCTTTAAAAGGAACGAATGATGTCTTATTTTCTATACCACCTCAATTAATACCAAAGAATATTACTTTCGATAACTTCATTACTGTATGGAATACATTGCCTATTGCTAGATACTTAATGAATAGTGTAATCCTAACTTTTTTTGGCGTAGTACTTCCCTTAATATTATGTTCCTTTGCAGCTTTTCCGCTAGCAAGAATGACCTTCAAAGGTCGTAATTTTGTGTTTTTGCTAGTGATTGCGACAATGATGATTCCAGGAGAAGTTACAATGATTCCAACCTACCTAATCATCGATAAGTTGGGATTAATGGGCTCTTATGCTGGTGTTATTTTACCTGGGGCAATAAGTGTAATGGGTATTTTCTTGATGCGACAAGGATTTATGGGTATTCCTAAGGAAGTGGAAGAGTCTGCAATCATTGATGGGGCAAACGTGTGGCAAGTATTCTGGAAGATTATGTTCCCAATGGTTAAACCGATGCTAGGTGTTCTTACCATCCTAAGCTTTATGGGGGCGTGGAACAGTTTTCTATGGCCATTACTTATCCTAAACGATCCAAGTACTTATCCGATAACCTTGGGACTGTATCAACTACAAGGTGCATTTTCTGCGAACACAAGACTTGTTGCAGCTGGGGCTATGATTGCTTTAGTTCCGATTATTATCGTGTTTATAGCATTTCAACGCTATTTTATCGAAGCGGCTTATTCTAGCTCGGTAAAGGGATAAGAAATAAAGTAGGAGGTAATCTATTTGGATGCAATAACTTCTGGTATCTACGCTGGATTTGATTGGTTTATACGAATTGTTAAGCTCAATCTGTTATGGCTATTCTCATGCATAGCTGGAGTTTTTATATTTAGTATGTTTCCGGCTACAAGAGCAGCTTTTGTAGTAACAAATGAATGGACAAAAGGAAATACAGATATATCTGTTTGGGGGACGTTTAAAACATCCTTTAAAAAAAATTATTGGAAGTCACAATCAATGGGCTATTTGCTAGGGTTAATCTTTTTTATCCTTATTATAGATCTTAGATTATTTCTTTCTTTTGAAAGTAATATAATTTGGAGTTCTTTAATAGTTACCTTTTCTATTTTCTTAGTCTTTTTATTAGTAATCAGTTTTTATGTCTTCCCAATGATACTAGAATCCGAATTAAGTATGAAAGATACGCTTAAGACAGCATTCTTTACAGGGTTTTCTTATCCACACTGGACTTTCATTAACCTTTTAGGTGTATTGACGGTAACTTTTATAACTATTATCTATCCGATTTCGTTACTATTTTTGTCAGGTGGAGTAATCTTTTTATGGATAACCTGCATGAACAAAATTGTAAAGGCTAAGATTGAAACAAAATATGAAAAGTTACATGGAATTACGGAATAAATCTGTGTGGTGAACGGTGTGACGGTATTGAACAAAAATAATAATCTTATAGATTAGTACAAACAGTGGTGATTAGATGAGAAAGTCGGACTTCTTTAGTAAGGTTAAAGGTAAATTGATTGTTTCGTGTCAGGCTCTAGAGGATGAACCCTTACATGGCTCAAACATAATGGCTAAGATGGCAGTAGCAGCAGAACAAGGTGGTGCCTCTGGAATAAGGGCAAATGGAAGTGAAGATATTAAGGCAATAGAGCAAGTGACAAGCTTGCCGATAATTGGTCTTGTAAAGCGAGACTACGAGGATAGTGAGGTTTATATCACACCTACTAGAAAGGAAGTAGACGAGCTACTAGATACAGGTGTGGTTATGATTGCACTAGATGCAACATCTAGAAGGCGTCCCAACGAAGAAAACCTTCCTGACCTGATTACGTATATTAAACAACATGGCAGATTAGTGCTAGCAGATATCTCTACCGTCGAGGAGGGCTTGAAGGCTTTAGAATATGGTGCAGATTGTGTCTCAACTACCCTGTCAGGGTACACATCATATACTAGAAGTAGTAACAGCGGTCCCGATATAGAATTGGTAGAGGAGCTTTCTAGGTTAACGAGTCAACCAGTAATAGCAGAGGGTAGGGTGAATAACCCTGAAGAAGTAAGTATCCTTTTAGAAAAAGGGGCACACACAGTAGTTGTTGGATCAGCCATTACAAGACCACAGCATATTACGGAAAAGTTCGTTCAAGCACTGAACATTAAAAATGCATAAATGCACGTAGTCTTTGAAAAGGTGAAGCTAAGTACCGGCATAGACAATAATTAATGCGGACGCACAGTCTTTCGGATGTAAAGTTCCCGAAGAGGTATGTTTTTAGCTAAAAACTGTATTCAAAGAAGTAATAGTATAAAATAGAAGTATATATTTTATATTAACATTTCCTAGGATAAGGACGGTAGAATACATGAAAATGCCTATAATAGAAATAATAAATAGTTACTATCCATCATTGACTAACTCAGAGCAAAAAGTAGCAACATTTGTCCAAGAAAATTTGGGTAAGGTTATTTATTATTCGGTAACAGATTTAGCCGATGAAGCAGGCGTTGGAGAAACTACTGTACTTAGATTTTGTAGGAAGATAGGATTAAAAGGGTATCAAGAATTTAAACTAACGATTGCTCAAAACTTGTCTGAGGGTGAAAGAGACAAAGATAACTCGGAAGCATCTAATTTTATCCAATCCATTAGAGGGAATACCATTAAGGCAATAGAAAATACAGCTTCCATGATTATTGAGAACGATTTAGAGGCAGCTATCGAACTATTGAATAAGGCTCGAACCATTAGTTTCTTTGGAGTTGGTACCTCTGGAATAACTGCATTGGACGCAAAAAGTAGATTGTTAAGAATCGGTAGACCTTCAGAAGCAATTACGGATTCACATTTACAAGCTATGTCTGCGGCCACGCTTACTGCAGAGGATGTAGTAGTTGGCCTTAGTATATCTGGAAGTACTAGGGATACATTGGAGGCGCTAGAGATAGCTAAAATGGCTGGAGCAAAAATCATTGCCATTACGTATTATTCACGTTCTCCTATTACTCAATTTGCAGATATTGTCTTACTAGGCGGAGCAAAAGAGTCTCCATTGGAAGGTGGATCATTAACGGCTAAAATTTCTCAGCTTTTTATCGTCGATCTTTTATGCACAGGATTAGCGTTACAATCAAAAGATAAATCACTAGAGATGAAGCAGAAAACCGCAAAGGCTGTTGTAAACAAAATCTATTAATCGTCTTAAGGCTTATGAGTTATAGTTAATGGGGGCTCCCGGGTATTAAATTTAATACTAGGGAGTTTATTTCTTTCTGTATAATCTACATAAAATATCATTCAGACAACGAATGTTGTATTGAAAATTCTCCACACGTAGCAATCCCATCGTTACCCTCAGAGGTGAAATTTACTCTCATTCAAATTCAAAATGCCCTTCCTTCTTAACCAATCAATAAATGCTCTGTAGTTCCCTTCTTTTTCAACTTTCTACATTAATTGAATACCGGTATATAGAATGAAATCCATTTTACATGGATCCATACTCCATGCAGGTTCCTTGATTATATATGTTCATAAAGGGTATATATTAGAATATCTTCTACCTATGAGGAACTATTATTTAAAGGAGTTGGAAGAATGTTAGAAAATGCATGGATTATGGTGTTGACGATTTTTGTCATTAACATTGTATACGTTACGTTATCCACTACTAGGATGATTCTTACACTAAAGGGGTATCGATATATTGCTGCATTGATGAGTATTGTAGAGGTTACTGTTTATGTAGTAGGGCTTGGCCTAGTGTTAGATAACTTGGATGCTATTCAAAATCTTGTTGCCTATGCACTTGGTTTTGGTACGGGAATCATTGTTGGTTCTAAGCTTGAGGAAAAAATGTCTTTAGGATATATTATGGTTAATGCTATTTCTGTAGAAAGTGATGTAAACCAATTATCCAATATTCTCCGAGAGGAAGGGTACGGGGTTACCGATTGGACGGTAAATGGTTTAGCAGGGCATAGACAAGCACTTCAAATATTAACTCCTAGGAAATATGAGAAAAAGCTATATGATCGATTAAAGGAAATTGATCCGAAAATCTTTATTATTGCACATGAGCCCAAAACGATTCATGGCGGGTTCTGGGTTAAAACGATTAGGAAAGGGAAGCTCTTTAGATGAAGCAAGAAACACAATGGTTTGAAGTGCAAGAAAATGAAAGCATTGCAGCCTGTATGGAAAAGATGGCAGAGCAGGGCTTTCAAGTGGTTGGTAGGAGAGAAGAGCCTTTGTTTGCAGAGGTGGATGGAAAACCTGTTCCTATCAGGCAAATTATTCAATTAAAAGGTATTAAAGAAAAGAAATAATAGAAAATACATCAAAAACCGAACATTATAGTTTTCTGAAAATTTATTGTTCGCTTTTAGGCGTTGACGTTACTATCTAGACTTGTTAGAATATTAATAGTAATAGAACGATTTGATCCCCATATATGCTAAAGAATTGGCTTTAGCGTTTCTACCAAGTCACCGTAAATGACAGGACTATGAGGGAAAGCGACTTTTGGAAACTGCTAAAAGGGTGTGTTCTTCTATGCATATGCAAGTATCAAACACCCTTACTATGTTCCTCAAGTAAACTGCTTTTCTTCTTAAAGAAAGTAGTTTATTTGAGGAATTTTTTGTTTAAAAGGAAGGGACGAAAATAATGAACGCAAAAATTGGTGTAATTATGGGTAGTTCTAGTGATTGGGAAACGATGAAGCATAGCTGTGAAATATTAGATGAGTTACATATTCCATATGAGAAACAGGTGGTATCTGCACATCGCACTCCTGATCTTATGTTTGAATATGCGGAACAAGCCCGAGGAAGAGGGATTCAGGTAATTATTGCAGGAGCAGGAGGAGCGGCACATTTACCAGGAATGGTGGCGGCAAAGACGACACTTCCGGTTATAGGTGTACCAGTACAATCCAAGGCATTGAATGGATTAGATTCTTTATTATCAATTGTTCAAATGCCTGGAGGAGTTCCAGTAGCAACGGTGGCAATAGGTAAGGCCGGTGCTACAAATGCAGGTTTACTTGCTGCACAAATTCTTTCCATTCATAATGATGAAATTGCTATTCGGTTAGAAAATAGAAGAGAAGCAATTAAAAAAAATGTCTTAGAAAGTAATGGTGAGCTACGATGAAGACAATCTATCCGGGACAAACAATAGGGATTATTGGCGGGGGACAGCTCGGGAGAATGATGGCCCTTGCAGCTAAAGAAGCGGGATTTAAAGTGGCTGTCCTTGAACCGAAGATGGACTCTCCTTGTGGTCAGATTGCAGATATTCAAATTGTTGCACCATATAACGATGAGGCAGCTTTAGAAGAGCTTGCCGAAGTTAGTGAAGTGATAACCTATGAATTTGAAAATATAGATTATGAAGGTTTAAAGAGACTTACAGAAATTGCTTATGTTCCTCAAGGAGCGGAGCTTGTAAAAATTACACAAGACCGTATTTTGGAGAAGAGATCGATTCGAGCAGCTGGAGTGCCAGTGGCAAAATTTATAGAGGTACAAAGCTTTGAGGAGCTATCCTCCAACATAGATAATATCGGCTATCCATGCGTGGTGAAAACTACACGTGGAGGGTATGATGGAAAAGGACAGCAGATTGTTAAAAGTAAGGAAGAGTTACAACTAGCTAAGCCTCTTTTTCAACACTCACCATGCATAGCGGAAGCATTTGTACCATTTACTAAAGAGATTTCAGTAATTGTACAAAGAAATGGAAATGGAGAAACGTATTGCTTACCAATCGGAGAAAATATTCATGTGAATCATATTTTACATGAAACTATAGTGCCAGCGAGAATTAGTAAATCTCTATCTCAAAAAGCGGTAGAGGCTGCGGAAGTAATTGCGAACCATTTGAATCTTGTAGGAACGCTTGCTGTAGAAATGTTTGTGCTTGAAGGCGACAAGATATTAATAAATGAGTTAGCTCCTAGACCTCATAATTCAGGTCACTATTCTATAGAAGCTTGTAATGTATCTCAATTCCATCAGCATATAAGAGCGGTGTGTGGCTGGCCTTTAAGACAACCGAAGCTATGGACGAACTCAGTTATGGTCAACATACTAGGACAGCATGTAATTCCTGTAACAAACTCGCTCAGCAAGTATCCAAATTGGTCGCTACACCTGTATGGCAAAAGTGAGGCTATGGAAAACAGAAAGATGGGACACGTTACGATTCTTTCGGACGATATTGAGAAAACACTAGTAGAAATCGAACAATCAAAAATCTGGTCTTAATTTGGAGGAATAAAAATGATAGAACGTTATACACGCCCTGAAATGGGAGCGATTTGGACAGAAGAAAACAAATACAATGCCTGGTTAGAGGTAGAAATTTTAGCCTGTGAGGCATGGGCAGAAATAGGTGATATTCCAAAGGAGGATGTCGCACTTCTTCGTAAAAATGCTTCCTTTTCGGTAGACCGTATTTTAGAGATTGAACAAGAGACAAGACATGATGTTGTAGCATTCACTCGTGCAGTATCTGAAACATTAGGAGAAGAGCGTAAATGGGTACATTATGGATTAACTTCTACAGACGTAGTCGATACTGCTCTTTCTTATGTGATTAAACAAGCGAACAGTATACTACGAAAAGACATTCAAAGCTTTATCGAAATCTTAGAAAATAAAGCAAAAGAACATAAATATACGGTAATGATGGGACGTACTCATGGTGTTCATGCAGAGCCGACTACATTCGGTTTAAAGCTAGCACTATGGACAGAAGAAATGAAGCGTAACCTGGAGCGCTTTGAAGCAGCAGCTAAAGTAATTGAGACAGGTAAGATGTCAGGAGCGGTTGGTACGTATGCAAATATCGATCCATTTGTAGAGCAGTACGTATGTGAAAAGCTCGGATTAGCAGCTTCTCCAATCTCTACTCAAACCTTACAGCGTGATCGTCATGCTCAATATTTAAGTGTAATAGCGCTAGTAGCTACTTCTATCGAAAAATTTGCTACAGAGATTCGTGGACTGCAAAAGTCAGAAACTCGTGAAGTAGAAGAGTTTTTCTCAAAAGGACAAAAGGGTTCATCAGCAATGCCACATAAACGTAATCCAATTGGATCTGAGAATATGGTTGGGATGGCAAGACTTATTCGTGGTTATATGATGACTGCCTATGAAAACGTAGCGCTATGGCATGAAAGAGATATCTCTCATTCATCTGCAGAGCGTGTAATCTTACCGGATGCAACCATTGCATTGAACTATATGTTGAATCGTTTTAGTAACATTGTGAAGAACCTTACCGTGTTCCCTGAGAACATGAAACGTAATATGGATTCCACGTTAGGTTTAATATATTCACAGCGAGTTTTACTTGCATTGATCGACAAAGGGCTGGCGCGCGAAACAGCATACGATACGGTACAGCCACTTGCTATGAAGGCATGGGAATCTCAAAAGGCATTCCGTAGCTTTGTGGATGCAGATGAAAAAATTACTTCATTATTAACTAAAGAAGAATTGGATGATTGCTTTGACTACAATTACCACATTCAGCACGTCGATATGATTTTTGACCGCTTAGGCTTAAATAAATAGAGTTAACAAAAACATCAAGACATATCTGATTATATGGGGGAAACTATCGTGATAAAAGGCAATCTATTATACGAAGGTAAAGCAAAAAGATTATATGCAACGGAGAACGAAGAGGTTCTCTACGTTACATATAAGGATAGTGCAACTGCATTTAACGGAGAGAAGAAGGCAGAAATCAATGGTAAGGGCATATTAAATAACAAAATTACTACTATTCTTTTCGAACAGCTAAAGAAGTATGGGATTGAATCTCATTTTATTGAGCAGCTTTCTGAAAATGACCAACTGGTAAAGAAAGTAGAGATTATCCCGCTTGAGGTTGTTGTAAGAAATATAGCTGCCGGAAGTCTTTCTAAGAGACTTGGTTTGGAAGAGGGGACCCTTCTAAAACATCCAATTGTTGAGTTTTATCTAAAGGATGACGAGCTTGGTGACCCACTTTTAACAAATGCACATTTAGATTTATTGGAAATTGCTTCTTCTGAAGAAATAGATACGCTTCAAACGATGGCACTTAAGGTTAACCAAGTGCTTCTCCCAATATTCTCTGATATTGGTGTTACTTTAGTAGATTTCAAATTAGAGTTTGGTAAAACAGCTGACGGTTCTATTTTGCTTGCCGATGAAATCTCTCCGGATACTTGTCGACTTTGGGACAAGGAAACAAACCAAAAACTAGATAAAGACGTGTTCAGACGCAATTTAGGAAGCTTAACAGAGGTTTATGAGATTATACTTTCCCGTCTAGGAGGACTATCAAAATGAAAAAAGTTAAAGTATATGTGACACTTCGTGAAAGTGTATTAGATCCACAAGGGAGTGCAGTAATGGGTGCACTACATTCTATGGAATACAAAGAAGTTACGGACGTGAGAATTGGTAAATATCTGGAGCTCCAAATAGAAGAAGGAACACGTGATTTAGATGCAATGATAAGAGAGATGTGTGAAAAGCTTTTAACGAATACAGTAATCGAAGATTATCGCTATGAGGTGGAGGAGGCTGTCAGCAAATGAAGTTCGCTGTCATCGTATTTCCAGGATCCAATTGTGATTTAGATATGTACCATGCGATTAAAGATGAGCTTGGCGAAGAAGTAGAATACGTTTGGCATGATGAGAAGGATTTAAGCAAATTTGATGCCATTTTACTGCCAGGTGGGTTCTCTTATGGTGACTACCTACGTTGTGGTGCCATTTCTCGCTTCTCAAATATTATGTCTGAAGTGGTGAAGGCTGCAGAAGCTGGTAAGCCAGTTCTAGGTGTTTGTAATGGATTTCAAGTGCTGACAGAGGCTGGCCTTTTACCAGGTGCCTTATTGCGCAACAAAGACTTAAAGTTTATGTGTCGCACGGTTGACTTAAGAGTAGTAAATAATGAAACCCAATTTACCTCTGCTTATAAGAAGAATGATGTGATTCAGATCCCGATTGCCCACGGAGAAGGTAATTATTATTGTGATGAACTAACATTGATGTCACTAAAGGAAAACAACCAAATTGTCTTTACCTATGCTTCTGACAATCCAAATGGAAGCATAGAAGATATTGCAGGTATTGTAAACGAAAGAGGAAATGTACTTGGGATGATGCCTCACCCAGAGCGCGCTGTAAGCGAAATGATGGGTGGAAGTGATGGATTAGCATTATTCAAATCTATTTTGAAACAGTGGAGGGAATCTCATGTCAGTCATGCTTGAACCGAATGCGGAGCAGATTAAAGAACAAAAGCTATATGCTCAAATGGGAATGTCCGATGAAGAATTTGCGATGGTGGAAAAAATCCTAGGAAGACTGCCTAATTATACAGAGACTGGTTTATTCTCTGTTATGTGGTCGGAGCACTGCTCTTATAAAAATTCTAAGCCAGTTCTACGTAAATTCCCTACAAAGGGACCTCAAGTTTTACAAGGGCCAGGAGAGGGTGCAGGTATTGTCGACATTGGTGATGGGCAGGCTGTAGTTTTTAAAATGGAATCGCATAACCATCCCTCTGCAATCGAGCCTTATCAAGGAGCTGCAACAGGAGTAGGCGGAATTATTCGAGATGTCTTTTCAATGGGAGCACGTCCAATTGCTATGTTAAATTCTTTGCGATTTGGTGAACTAAAAACACCACGCGTTAAATATTTGTTTGAAGAAGTAGTGGCAGGTATTGCTGGCTATGGTAACTGTATTGGTATTCCAACAGTTGGCGGAGAAATTCAGTTTGATGACTGTTACGAGGGTAACCCACTAGTAAATGCTATGTGTGTCGGTTTAATCAACCATGAGGATATCCAAAAAGGAATAGCAGCTGGTGAAGGTAATACAGTGATGTATGCTGGAGCAAAAACAGGACGTGATGGAATTCATGGTGCGACATTCGCCTCGGAAGAATTGACGGAAGCTTCTGAAGAAAAGCGTCCTGCAGTTCAAGTAGGGGATCCATTTATGGAAAAGCTTTTATTAGAAGCATGTCTAGAGGTTATTAAATCGGATGCAATTATCGGGATTCAAGACATGGGAGCAGCTGGTTTAACTTCTTCCTCGGCAGAAATGGCTTCAAAAGCTGGGCACGGAGTAGAGATGAACTTAGACTTTGTTCCACAGCGCGAAACTGGTATGACTGCCTATGAAATGATGCTATCTGAATCACAGGAACGCATGCTAATTGTTGTTAAAAAGGGCCGTGAAGAAGAAATCGTTGAGGTTTTTGAAAAGTATGGTCTAGATTGTGTTGCTGTAGGTAAGGTAACAAATGATAAAATGCTTCGCCTTCTTCATAATGGCGAGATTGTAGCCGAGGTTCCAGCAGATGCACTTGCTGAGGAAGCACCGGTTTATCATAAGCCTTCTAAAATTCCTGCTTATTACACAGAATTCCAAGCTATGGAAAACAAAGAACCTGTAGTAACGGACTATAACGAAACGCTTTTAAAGCTTCTTCAACAGCCTACAATTGCTTCAAAGGAATGGGTGTACGATCAATATGACTATCAGGTTAGAACTAGTACAGTAGTTACTCCTGGTTCCGATGCAGCAGTTGTACGTGTTCGTGGGACAAATAAAGGCCTTGCTATGACGACAGATTGCAACTCTCGCTATATTTATTTAGATCCAGTAGCCGGAGGGAAAATTGCAGTGGCAGAGGCAGCTCGTAATGTAGTGTGTTCAGGAGCTAAGCCATTGGCAATTACTGATTGTCTGAATTTCGGTAACCCTGAAAACCCGGAAATCTTCTGGCAGTTAGATCAGTCAGCAGAAGGGATAGCTGCTGCTTGTATCGCCTTAGACTCACCGGTAATTGGAGGAAATGTGTCCCTTTATAATGAAAGAAGTGGAACAGCCGTTTATCCAACACCAACCATTGGTCTTGTAGGATTAGTAGAGGATTTGGCTCATGTAACAACTCAATTTGTTAAGCAAGCGGGAGATCTCGTTTATTTGATTGGTGACACTAAAACAGAATTCGGTGGATCGGAGCTACAAAAATTAGTAGAAGGTCGCATTTTTGGTCAAGCACCTTCCATTGATTTAGAGGTAGAAGCAGCTCGCCAACAAGCCTTATTATCAGCTATTCAAGCTGGTTTAGTACAGTCAGCCCACGATATCGCAGAGGGTGGTTTTGCAGTAGCATTAGCTGAAAAAGCATTTGGCGCTAAAGGTCTTGGAGTAGAAGTGACGGTTCAAGGTTCTGCAGTAACGACTTTATTTAGTGAATCGCAATCCCGTTTCATCGTGACGATCAAGCCAGAGGATGCTGATCAGTTTGAAGCAATTGTAGAAGATGCTGTGAAAATTGGCCAGGTAACTGATACAAATAATCTAGTAATCTCTCAAGAAAACGGAACTACATGGATCAGCGGTTCTGTTGACGAATTCCGTTCCGCTTGGAAAGGAGCCATACCATGCTTGCTGAACTCAGAGGCTTAAACGAAGAATGTGGTGTGTTTGGTATTTGGGGTCACACCCAGCCAGCGGCCATGAGTTATTATGGACTGCATGCATTACAGCACCGTGGACAGGAGGGTGCAGGGATCGTTGTAACCGATGGCAAATCCTTACGCGCCGTAAAAGGCGAAGGCCTTGTGAATGACGTGTTTAATAATGGAAAGCTGGAGCAGCTGGAAGGGCACTCGGCTATTGCTCATGTTCGTTATGCAACAGCAGGAGGATCTGGACTAGAGAATGTACAGCCTTTACTATTCAATTCTACGACAGGCAGCTTAGCCATTGCGCACAATGGTAACATCGTCAATGCTACTCGTTTGAAGCGTAACCTAGAGCAGCAAGGAAGTATTTTTCAAACGACTTCAGATACAGAAGTGCTTGCTCACTTATTAAAAAAGAGTAAATTACCCTCCTTTGAAGAGCGTGCAAAGCAATCTCTTCGATTACTAGAAGGAGCCTTTGCCTTCATCATTCTGACCGAGGATGGCATGCTAGTCGCACAGGATCCGCAAGGCATGCGTCCTCTTTCCCTAGGGAAATTAGACGATGCTTGGGTAGTAGCTTCTGAAACAAGTGCCTTCGATTTAATCGGAGCAGAGCTAGTACGCTCTATCCATCCAGGAGAGCTATTAATTATTAATGACGAAGGTTGTCGTTCGGAACGTTATATTGAAAAAAAGGACCGTGCGATATGTACAATGGAGTATGTCTACTTTTCTCGCCCGGACTCTGATATAGATGGCATAAATATTCATATGGCAAGAAAGCGTTTAGGAAAGCAACTAGCAAATGAAGTATTCATCGATGCAGATGTGGTAACAGGTGTCCCAGACTCCAGTATTTCTGCAGCAATAGGATTTTCAGAATCAACGGGTATTCCGTATGAGCTAGGTCTGATCAAAAACCGTTATGTTGGCCGAACGTTTATCCAGCCATCGCAGGACTTGCGTGAGCGTGGAGTTAAGATGAAGCTATCACCAGTTCGTCAAGTCGTGAAAGGCAAGCGTGTTGTTATGGTTGATGACTCTATCGTTCGTGGAACTACCTCTAGAAGAATTGTAAATATGCTAAAGGAGGCAGGAGCGACAGAGGTTCACGTAGTTATTAGTTCTCCTCCTTTAAAGAATCCGTGCTTTTATGGGATAGATATTAGTTCTGATTCTGAACTGATTGCAGCAAATAATTCTATTGAAGAAATGCGTGAATTGATTGGTGCAGATTCCCTTTCCTTCTTATCGGTGGAGGGAATGGTAGAAGCGATTGGCAGACCAGACGGTGAAAAAAATTGTGGTCATTGCTTAGCCTGCTTTACTGGAGAATACCCGACAGATATATTTCCAGACACAAAATTACCACATGAAAAAGAGCTTGTTCGATAGGAGGATTATAGATGTCAAAAGCATATGAAAAAGCTGGTGTAAATATTGAAGCTGGCTATGAAGCAGTTGAACGCATGAAATCACATGTCGAACGTACAGCTAGAAAAGGAATCATGGGTACTTTTGGTGGCTTTGGAGGAATGTTCGACTTATCTTCTTTAAATTATAAAGAACCAGTCTTAATCTCTGGGACTGATGGTGTAGGAACAAAGCTTAAGCTTGCCTTTATGATGGACAGTCACGACACAATTGGTATCGATTGTGTTGCTATGTGTGTAAATGACATCGTTGCACAAGGAGCAGAGCCTTTATTCTTCTTAGATTATGTAGCGGTAGGTAAGGCAGTACCGACTCGTATCGAACAAATTGTAAAGGGCGTTGCAGATGGATGTGTTCAGTCTGGTGCAGCCTTAATAGGCGGAGAAACGGCAGAAATGCCAGGGCTTTATGAAGAGAATGAGTACGATTTAGCGGGGTTTGCTGTTGGTGCTTGTGAAAAAGCAAAAATAGTAACAGGTGAGCAGATTAGTGAAGGAGATGTATTAGTTGGTATAGCCTCTAGTGGTGTTCATTCCAATGGATATTCTCTTGTACGTAAAATAGTATTTGAAGAGCAAGGGTATACAGCAAATACGATAGTGGAGGGTTTTGAGGACCTTGGAGAAATTGGCAAGGCTCTCTTAACTCCTACTAAGATTTATGCAAAACCAGTAATGGAGTTACATCAGCAATTAAACATCCATGGTATGGCGCATGTAACTGGCGGAGGGTTCTATGAAAACCTTCCACGGATGATGCCTGAAGGGTTGGCAACTGAAATAGATCTTGGTTCTTGGGAAGTGCTACCGATATTCCAATTCCTCAAGGAAAAGGGGCAGCTGACTGATAGAGATCTTTACAATGTATTTAATATGGGAATTGGCTTTGTACTAGCTTTAACTGAGGAAGAGGCAGAAAAGGCGATTGCTATAGCTGAGACTCATGGAGAAAAAGCATACACAATCGGTCGTGTGGTAAAAGGGGAAGGCGTACTATTCAACGGAACACATGACGGGAGTTTAGTGTAATGAGTACAGGTCCAAAGTTTGCCGTCTTCGCTTCAGGAAGCGGCACTAATTTTCAAGCAATCTATGATGCGGTTAGGACGGGTAAGCTGGTAGGTGAACCCGTCTTAGTTGTAACAAACAGACCAGATGCATATGTTGTGGGTCGTGCAAAGGCAGTAGGAATTGAAACGCTAATATGTAAGCCATCCGATTATTCTACAAAGGAAGCTTATGAGCAGGAAATTTTAAACGAATTACAAGAGTTACAGGTAGAATGGCTAGTGCTTGCTGGTTACATGAGATTGGTTGGCAATGTGTTACTGGATGCATATCCGAATCGTATAGTTAATATTCATCCTTCCTTGTTACCCGCCTTCCCTGGAAAAGACGCTATTGGACAGGCAATGGAGCATGGTGTGAAAGTTACGGGGGTCACCGTGCACATAGTAGACGCAGGTATGGATACAGGACCAATATTAGCTCAATGTGCTGTAGACGTCATATGTGATGACCGAGAGAAGACAGAGGAAAGAATCCATGCAGTAGAGCATGAATTATACGTAAAGACCTTGCAACAGCTGTGGAGTTAATGGACATAAGCTTAAGTACTTCCAAAAGCTCAACTTTATTAATAAACGTATGAAAGTTTCTTCATGGTCAATTACTTAGCACTTTTTTTAAGAGATTATTTTACCTTTATCCATGCTTGATTGAAGCGACAGATGAGGGCTTATCGCTCCCCCCGCGAAAAAGCGTCCGAGATATGAGCGGAAATCAATGTATTTTATTTTACTATTTACTTTTAAAGCTGGGATAAAATAAGCTTTACTTTAATATCGATTTTTAAAAAAATTAGGAGGAATTATTGTGTCTAAACGTGCGTTAATCAGTGTATCTGATAAATCAGGAATTCTTGAGTTTGCAAAAGAGCTGGAACAGCTTGGGTATGAAATTTTATCAACTGGAGGTACCAAATCATTTTTAGAGAAAAATGGAGTTGCTATTACCTCTGTTGACCAAGTAACTAATTTTCCAGAGATTTTGGATGGTCGAGTAAAAACATTAAACCCAATGATTCACGGTGGATTACTAGCAAAGCATGATGATCCCTCTCACCAAGCTCAATTAGAAGAACATAACATAACCCCAATCCAAGTGGTTTGCGTAAACCTTTATCCTTTCCGTGAAACTATTTCAAAACCTGATGTAGCATTTGAAGATGCTATTGAAAACATCGATATTGGTGGGCCGTCTATGCTACGCTCAGCAGCTAAAAATCATCAGTATGTAACAGTAGTTACTGATACAACTGATTACGAAGAAGTGTTAAGTCAGCTAAAAGAAACTGGAGAAACTACTATTGAAACACGTCGTAGACTTGCAGCTAAAGTATTCCGTCACACAGCAGCTTATGATGCGTTAATCGCAGATTATATGACAAATCTTACGGGAGAAGAATTCCCTGAGCTATTAACTCTTACATATGAGCGTAAGCAAGCTTTGCGTTATGGAGAAAATCCTCATCAACAGGCTGCATTCTACAAACGCCCACTTGGTTCTGATTTCTCGATCGCATCGGCTAAGCAATTACACGGTAAGGAGCTTTCTTATAACAATATCCAAGATGCAAATGCTGCTATCCAAATTGTTAAGGAATTTGAATTACCAGCTGCAGTTGCTGTGAAGCATATGAATCCATGTGGAGTAGGTACAGGAAACACAATTTCCGAGGCATTCCAAAAAGCTTATGAAGCAGATTCTACATCTATTTTTGGAGGAATTGTGGCTTTAAACCGTGAAGTGGATGCTACTACTGCTAAAACATTAGCAGGCATTTTCTTAGAGATTATTATTGCTCCGTCCTTCTCCGAGGAAGCCATTGCAATGCTAACTGCTAAGAAGAACATTCGTCTTTTAACTATTTCCTATGAGCAAACGAAAAAAGACAAATGGAATACGGTCTCAGTAGAGGGTGGATTATTAATACAATCTCCAGATACTTACGGGTTAAAAGATGCAGATGTTCGAGTAGTTACAGAACGTCAGCCTACAGAGGAAGAATGGAAATCGATGACATTGGGATGGAATGTTGTAAAGCATGTTAAATCTAACGCCATCGTGGTAGCGAATGAAGAAATGACAGTAGGTGTAGGAGCAGGCCAGATGAACCGTGTAGGATCTGCTAAAATTGCTCTTGAACAAGCAGGTGATCTTGCAAAAGGAGCTAGTCTTGCATCAGATGCTTTCTTCCCTATGAATGATACGGTAGAGGCAGCTGCCAAAGCTGGTGTTACAGCAATTATACAAACTGGTGGATCTGTGAAAGACCAAGATTCAATTGATAAAGCAAACGAGTATGGAATTGCGATGGTATTTACTGGCGTGCGCCATTTTAAACATTAAGGAGGCTTCCCACATTCATGAATATTCTTGTTATTGGTAGTGGAGGGAGAGAACATGCTATTGCTAAGCAGTTCCATCTATCTCCGTCTGTTCAGAAAGTGTTTGTAGCACCTGGGAACGCAGGGATGGAAAAGGACGTTCAAATTGTTCCGATTGATACGTTAGCTTTTGACGAGTTAGCCAAGTTCGCAAAAGAAAACAAGATTGATTTAACGTTTGTCGGACCAGAACAGCCTCTTGCAGAAGGGATTGTAGATTTCTTCGAAGGTCAAGGCTTATGTATATTTGGCCCAACGAAGGCTGCCGCACAAATTGAAGGAAGTAAAACCTTTGCAAAAGAATTAATGGACAAATACAAAATCCCAACAGCTGCTTATGAAACATTTACAGAGGTAGACAAAGCAAAAGCATATATTGAACGTCTTGGAGCTCCAATTGTTGTGAAGGCGGATGGTCTTGCTGCTGGGAAAGGAGTAGTAGTTGCGATGTCGGTTGAAGAGGCGACAGCCGCAGTAGAGGACATGATTGGTAACCAATTGTTTGGAGAATCTTCCTCTCGTGTTGTTATAGAAGAGTTTTTAGATGGAGAAGAATTTTCATATATGTCCTTTGTCCACAACGGAGCTATTTATCCAATGGTAATAGCTCAGGATCATAAACGTGCTTTCGATGGGGATGAAGGCCCGAACACCGGAGGTATGGGTGCATATTCCCCTGTGCCACAAATCTCTAAGGACGTAATAGAGACTGCTTACCAAACGATTGTGGAACCAACCGTTCAAGCAATGACTGCGGAAGGTTATCCTTTCACAGGTATTTTATATGCTGGTCTTATCCTGACAAAGGAAGGTCCAAAAGTTATTGAATTTAATGCTCGTTTTGGAGATCCTGAAACTCAAGTAGTTCTTCCTAGAATGAAGAGTGATTTTGGTGAATTTATGGAAGCGTTGATGGAAGGAACGTCTTATCATGTAGAATGGTCCGACGAGGCAATGTTAGGTGTGGTAATTGCTGCTGAGGGATATCCAATGAATCCGGCAAAGGGTGCAGTGATTCCTAATTTAGATTATTTGACTGAAGAGGGACTACATATATTCCATGCAGGTACGAAGTTGCAGGATGGAGAGCTAGTAGCAAACGGTGGTCGTGTCTTATTAGTAGCGGGAAAAGAAGCAACCTTAAAGGCTGCACAGCAAAGTGTCTATGAGAAGCTATCTAAAACAGAGTGGAATGGTTTATTCTATAGAACCGATATTGGTTGGCGAACATTTAAATAATTTGGAAAGAATGTCCGGTATACGCTTGGACATTCTTTTTTTAGAAACGTGCGAGAACAGATTGTACTTCTCACGGAAGGTAATGTTTCATTAAGTGATAATACCTAATAATAGCAAAATGCAACATTTGACCACTTGTTTTAGTTTAGAGTTGCTAATGGACTGTGAAAGTGATACTAAGTCAGTTCTTTATTTCCGAAATACCTATGATTAAAGCGACAGGCGGGCCTTAAGTAGAGCTTGCTTATCGCTCACACCACAAAAAATTCTTCGCTAGATAAGTGGAAATCTGCCATCACGTGTTAGTTCTAAACAATGACCTTTTTAAAATTTATCATAATTTCCTTTAAGGAGACTATTATATAAGAGAAGGCTATGCGATAGATTTTCTAAACTACCATATACCAACTTTACTTGTCTTTAAAATAGAGATTATTCGGTCGATAAATATAGTAGCAGATAAATTTACCTATTTGTTTATCAGAATTTACAAAAAATATAATTCAACACTTTGATTTACTAAAGTACTGTGCTAGTATTATTTTTATGAATAGAATATACGGGAAGGAGAAGGGTTACATGCATTATCCAATATGGAAAATCGAACACATAAGGCATCAAATAGAAGTGGTTAACGGTACAAAAGCACCCGACATTCTTATTAAGAATGCTACTTACTTACATAGCCATTTAAAAAAGTGGATAAGTGGAAACATTTGGATTGTCAAAGACCGCATCGTTTATTCAGGGTCTGAAACACCTCTCATTACGGATGAGACTGAAGTATACGATGCTGCAGGGCAAAAGATTGTACCTGGTTATATTGAACCCCATGTACATCCATTCCAGCTTTATAATCCACAAACATTTGCAGATTACGCTTCACAGCTTGGAACCACAACATTTATATCAGATAATTTAATCCTTTTCCTGATGCTTGAAAATAAGAAAGCGTTTTCAATAATGGATGAGTTAAAAAAATTACCCTTTTCTTTTTATTGGTGGGCTCGTTTTGATTCCCAAACAGAATTAGAAAATGAGGAGCAGCTTTTTAACTCCAAAACAGTAGGAGAATGGATCAATCGACCGGATGTCATTATGGGTGGTGAGCTGACGGGATGGCCTAGATTACTATCCGGAGATGACCAGATGCTGTATTGGCTTCAGCAGGCTAAAACCAAAGGAATGAAAATCGAAGGACATTTTCCTGGTGCATCCGAGAAAACACTTGCTAGAATGAGATTATTAGGGGCAGACGGTGACCATGAGTCTATGACAATCGAGGAAGTAGAAAGACGGATACTGCATGGTTATGCAGTTACCTTACGTCATTCTTCCATTCGTCCAGATTTACCAAACCTACTAAAGGATATTTTAGAGAAGGATCTACGTATCTTTGATCATTTAATGATGACTACAGATGGTTCGACACCATCTTTTCATACTGACGGTGTAATGGACAAATGTATCCAGGTAGCATTAGATGCAGGTGTAGATCCGGTTGATGCGTACTTGATGGCGTCATTTAACGTTGCAAAGTACTATAATCTTTCAAATTTACATGGTGTTATTGCAACAGGTAGACTTGCAACATTGAATTTTCTAGAGGACGAGCGAAATCCTGTCCCAATCGCCGTTTTATCAAAAGGAGTATGGTTAAGAAAAGACGGAGAAAAAGTTCGTGGATTAGAAGAGGTAGATTGGTCTAATATGCCGCCGCTTCAGCTAGACTTCGATTTAACCGATAGCGATTTTCAATTCTCGATGCCATTTGGTATTGAAATGGTGAATGACGTCATTACTAAGCCTTATTCTATTAGTGTTGATACAACGGACAATGAATTGTCTCAAAGTCACGACCAAAGCTTCCTGCTACTTATAGACAGAAATGGTAAGTGGAAAGTATCTACTTTAATCAAAGGCTTCGCAACGTCCTTAATGGGATTTGCTTCTTCCTATTCGAATACTGGGGATATATTATTGATTGGGAAGAGTAAAAAAAGTATGATGCAGGCCTTTGATGAAATGAAGAAAATGAACGGCGGGATCGTCATTGTAGAAGATGACCAGGTTGTCTGTTCAATCAGTCTTCCAATAGGTGGAGGGCTTTCTGATAAGCCAATGGAAGAGCTTATAGAGGAAGAGATAGTGTTAAAGAGAGAACTAGCTAATAGAGGATTTAAGCATGGGGATGCTATATACACACTGCTGTTTTTACAATCTACTCATTTGCCGTATGTCCGTGTAACTCAAAAAGGGATATTCGATGTGATGAAGAAGAAGGTTTTATTTCCAGCAGTAATGAGGTAGGAGGCTTTAGCGTGTTAAAAAAATGGGGAATGATTGCTGTTGTTTGTGTTTTACTTTCAGGGTGTTCAAAGGAAGCAGTAATAGAGGAAGTAGTTGCTGAAGATATTAAAGAAGAGGTAGAGGAGAGTGTGGCTGAAATAATTGAAGAGGAACCGACAGTCTTGCCGTTCAATGCTCCATTTACTGGGGTTGGATCAGAAGAAGAGTTAAAGCAAAGACCAGTTATGGTAACTATCAATAATCATCCACAAGCACGTCCGCAATCAGGGATATCTCAAGCAGATCTAGTTTATGAAGTCATTGCAGAGGGAAATGTTACTCGATTTTTGGCAATTTTTCAAAGTGAGATTCCAGATAATATTGGACCAGTTAGAAGTGCTAGAGATTACTTTGTAGAGCTATCCAAAGGGTTAGATGCCTTTTATGTGGCACATGGCTATAGTCCAGATGCACAGAAAATGTTAAACGCTAGAGTAGTAGATAATATAAACGGTATGCAGTATGATGGAATCTACTTTAAGCGTTCAAAAGAAAGAAAAGCACCACATAACTCTTATATTTCAGGTGAGAATATTTTAGCTGGAGCAGAACGAGTAGGGGCTTCAATGGAATTGAACAAAATACCGACCTTCTCTTTCTTAGAATCTATAGATGGTGCTAAGATTGGAAATCCAGCTTCCAATATAACTATTCGCTACGGTAATGGTACTAGCTTTGAGAACGAATATAATTATGTTTCAGACGAAGGGATTTATGAAAGAAAGTCTGCTGGAGTGCTTACAACCGATAAGGAGAACGAGACTCCTGTAAAACTTTCAAATCTTATTTTTATGGAAATCCCACATAAAACCATTGATAATTCTGGGCGTCAGCAGTTAACATTAGCTAATGGAGGAAAAGCATATCTTTTCCAAGCCGGTATTATGAAGGAAATAGAGTGGAAAAATATAGAGGGCATATTGGTCCCTATGGATAATGGTGTACCAGCAAAGCTAGTTCAAGGGAAAACATGGATTAGTATTGTTCCGACAAATCCTGGGATAGAAAATATGGTTAAGTATATACCGTAAACGACTAAAGAAAGGAATGAATACATTGCAGATTGAAAAAATTAAAGGTAAACAAACAGACCAACTATTCAATGCTATTCTGCAGTTAAAGGATATAGATGAGTGCTATCGATTTTTTGACGACTTATGCACGATTAGCGAAATTCAATCACTTGCTCAGCGATTTGAAGTAGCCCATTTGCTTCGTCTAAAGAAAACTTATGAATCTATTAAAAAAGAAACTGGTGCAAGCACTGCTACTATTTCACGTGTTAGACGAGCATTTGATTATGGCAATGATGCGTATGACGAAATGCTAGATAGATTATATCCAGACGAGAAACCAGTGTTAAATAGAAAAGAGTAATAGAGAAGAGCTCTCTCCGAAACTTATTCGGGAGAGTTTTTTTGTTGTTAAGGAAATTATAAAACTCGGAACCTGTGGATAAATTGATGTCTAGCTCCACCGCCT
>NZ_CALIED010000045.1:0-27644 GCF_938022135.1 uncultured Psychrobacillus sp. | reverse complement strand
GCATCGATAAAGCGCTTATAAACTTACTCGCATAAATAAAGTAGAAAAACTGTCACCAACCCCAATTCATCATCTATTTATGTTCTTAATAGCCATTTGAAAGTTCCTTTTTATATGTTTACAGTCACTATAAAAAGAATTGTTAGTCAAAATCAACCGAGAACTTTAACAAAGCTTTTCATTTTAAGATCCGCACAATTTCTTGTAAGAAACCTTTCGATTCTAGTTGTTTGAAGTGGAGGTGGCGACTCCTGGGAAATAGCGCGAGCTGAAAGCCTAAGCAGGAGCGAAGTGACAAGGAGATTGAAGCCGTGCCCCCGGAAAGCGTCCGCTGTAACGGAAAACAACTACAGGTATATTTGAATAGAAGCCTCGTAAAATTGACAAGGTCGTAAAATTTTCGAGACTTTCTATTTTTGAGGAGAGTTTTGTCCCAGCCTCTCCACTCCTCATACTTTAAATATGCTCAGTAACTTCTCGGTTTAATAACCATTGCCCATTTCTCTCTTCCCAATCCTCTATTGTAAAGAATCGAGTCAGCTCTTGTCCGTTCTTTTCAATAATCATTTCATAAAACACAACGAATCTGTTAGGATCACGTTGTCTAATAATACGATGCTCAAATCTTTTCTTTGCACCCTGCAACGCTTCCACTGACTCTCTCATTCCCTGGATAGCCTCGGGACGGTCAAAGAATTCTGGTCTTTCCACATGACTATTAAAAAAAGTAACATAGTAATTATTAGTCATGACTTCAAGACCTGCAGTATCCCCTGAATACATCGCTACGTTCCATGCCTCAATGAAGTCGTCGTGTGCTTTCGAAAATTGTTCAATTGACGTTTGAAATAGATCTGCCATCATATACCCCCTATGATTTTGTATTCCATTCACGATTCAACATGCTGTAAAGAAGTGAATTTCTCCACCCATCGTCTAATAGGATATTCTCTCTTAGTAGTCCTTCTTGCTTCATACCTGCTTTCTTTAAAACCCTTTCAGAAGCACTATTTCTTGCATCACAGGTGGCATAAATACGGTTAAGTTTTAGTTCATTAAATCCATAATCAATTAAAATATTGGCAACTTGAGTAGCTATACCCTTTCCCCAAAAATCTGGATTTATTATATAGCCTATTTCTCCACTTTTGTTAGACAGGTCTAAATGAAATAACTCACCTGCTCCTATCATTTTGCAGTTTTCTTTATCAATAACCGCAAACACGTACCTATTTCTTGTTTCCTTCTTGGTCTCTGCTAAAACTTCCTCTAAATAAGCTTTAGTGTCCTCGAAACTATTTGGTCCCCATGGTTGGTATTTACAAACTTCTTCTTTTGATGCATACGAATGAATATCTATCAGATAGTCATCTGTCATTTCAGTTAAGTATATGGTGCTATTTCCTGGTCCATTCTCCATTTTTGAAATCTCCTATTTCTATTACTCTTTCTTTATTTAATTCTCTTTAACCTACTGTTTTTCCTTTAATCAACCTAGCAGATTAGTCTTTTTGTGCATATGCTATTGTAACTAATTTAGGAGGTTGCTTCATGTCAAATAAATACCTAGATTTACTATCTTATTTTGGAATTGGAAGTGCGCATCCCGGAGGATTTGGATTAACACAATTTATATTAGGGAAAGAACAGCTTGAGGCAACTCAGTCAGTACTAGATATCGGGTGCGGAACTGGAAAGACCTCCGCTTTCTTAGCTACAAAATATGGGTGCAAGGTAACTGCGGTCGATAATCATCCGATTATGATTGAGAAGGCGAGAGAAAGGTTTAAACCATTGGAGGCTGACGTTCGCCTAATCGAAGGAGATATTACGTGTCTACCATTAGAAAGCGACTCATTTGACGTTATTATTTCTGAATCGGTGCTTGTTTTTACGGATATTGCACTAGCGTTGAGGGAGGCTGCTCGTCTATTAAAAAAGGATGGAAAGCTACTGTTGATTGAAATGACGGGATCTTCCGATGCTTCGGAGGAAGTAAAGCATAAAGTGATGGAGCTTTATGGGATCCAACAACTGATGGATGAGGAAGAGTGGAAAGAAATTTTAAAAAAGGCTGGTTTTTCACATATAGAAGTTTTAGAAAACCCAGCCGATATGAACGCAGTAGAAATAGAAGACATGAATCCATCCAGTTATATTGACATGACACTATATGACGTCTGGGATGAGCATAATCAATTTTTAACTGATTTTGGAAACATGATAGGCTTTAGAATTTTTAAATGTCGGTTATAAACAAAGATTAAGTCTTCGGAGCAAAATCAGAACCGTCTATAATTTCCTTAGTTGGTTTGTGATATAATTCTCCCTTCGGAAATGGTCCGTGATTTTTTACGTAAGTATCGACTATTTGATAGCCAATATTGTAGCCTATCCACCTTGGAAAATAACTTCTTGGACGACCAAATAAAAATAGCTGATGATTTTTTACACCTTCTAACCCTAGGGATGGTATGAATCGGTGCTTCCATATCTCGGTAGCATCCGCGTAAGGATAAAGCGCTATCCATGGGGCTAGCAGCTTTTCCCCACACTCCTCTTTTACAGCATACTCTCCTAAGCCTTCTATAATTAGAGAATCTGCCAAAGCTGTTTGGGAAGGGGTAAGATCTAAGAAATTTAATCTGCATACGTGATTATATTCATGTACTAAGGTCGCCTTTATCTCTTCTTCTGAAAGGTCCTTCGATAAAAATAAAAATAATGCTTTTTTATAAGCAACACCATTTTTTACCGGTAAAGGCTCTCTTGCCTGACTTGTTCCTTTTAATTTTATTGGGAATATATAAATCGGAACTTTTGGACCACCCCACCGTTTTCGTAACCGTTTGTATTCGTTGTTTACTAATTCCCAAACCTTCCTTTTTTCTAGCTCGCCTACCGTATCGGATAAGCCTTCCCATTCATTTGGCTCAAATAAACCGTATTGTAAAAGCTCATAGTGCACAGCCTCTCTAGTTTCATTCGGGAAAACCTCCATTAGGGGTTCACATAGGATTTCCCCTTGCCGAAGATAGATTTCCTTCCCATCTTTCTTCTCGCATGCTTCTATAAATTGATATAACCATTTAGAGGTTCTAATGACAGCCAACATCTCATCCTTTTCTCTTTATTCTTTTATATGTTCGATTTGCTTGAAAACTTATGTCTATAGTACATAGACAATTGTCTACCGTGAAAACTTTCATACGGCATATGTTATAAAACATACTTGTATGTAATTTTTTGAGAGAGGGGGACAAAAAATGAGTCAGTCACAAGTGTATAATTTATGCTGTAAATATCATGGACAAAGAGTACGAATCACAGATAAACAAGGAAAAGTACATGTAGGAAGAATTACTAAAGTAGATCAAAACATGGTATGGATTCGTCCTGAGAACAACCTTGGAGGATATGGATTTGGTTTCTGGGGCTTCGGACCAGGCTTTGGTGTTGGTATTGCATTAGGTGCGATAACTGGTATCGCGTTAGCTGGTGCCTTTTTCTGGTAATACTTCTCGTTTGCATTTCTTTCTAAATGGGAATAGGCTCGGACCTATTCCTTTTTTCATTTTTGTCCGACTAGGATAGTTCTATGCTTACCTAACAAGCTCTCAACTACTTATATAAAAAGCACACCACAAAAGTGGTATGCCTTAATGTTATAGTATGCAATTGTCTAAATAAGTTACCTAGACAGCAGTAAATCCTCCATCAATTGGTACAACAGCACCATTTATATATTTTGCCTCACTCATCAACAGGAACGCCACTAATTCTGCAACTTCCTCTGGTTGTCCTAAGCGACGCTGTGGAATACCCGCAGAGACCGTTTTAAATAGCTCAGGATTCGCTTCTCTATATTGTTTCACCATAGGAGTTTCCGTTGACCCTGGTGCCACTGCGTTAATCTGAATACCTTGGTTTGCATATTCTGCTGCTATGGATTTCGTAATTCCTACGATACCATGCTTCGTTGCCGAGTAGCTCACGACACCATCCTGCCCTACTAATCCAGCAGTAGAGGAAGTATTCACGATGCTACCTCCGCCATTCTTAATCATTTCAGGTAGCACATAGTATAAACCGTATAAAGCGCCTCGAAGATTTATATCTACTACAAGGTCAATCTGTTCAATCGAATTGTCCAGGAATTTCTTACCTGGGCCAGAGATACCTGCATTGTTAAAGAACATATCCACTGATCCGAAGGTTTCCACTGTTTTTTCTACATACTTTTTAACCTCTTCAGCCTTCGTTACATCGGCTTTGATAAAGATGGCCTTAGCTCCTTTTTCTTCTACCAAACGAACCGTTTCATTTCCTTGCTCTTCCGAAACATCAATAATACTAATATTGATGCCTGACTCAGCTAATTTTAATGCCGCCGCTCTTCCTAGGCCGCCACCTCCGCCTGTAATAATTGCTGCTTTATTTGTATTCATTTAAATTGCTCCTTTCTTTCTATACTTGTCTATCTTTAATAATTCCCTATGTCATTGGAATAAAACATTATTTCTCAATAGAAAATATAGGATAAACAATTTTAAATTTTGTTACATTCAACTCAATTTTCATATATAGTTAATAAATGTAATATTTAGTTATTTATTTAAATTTTAGGCGATTATTTAAAATCTTTATAAGAGACTTTTGTGGGGGTGGAAGTAGTTGGAACTTATATTGATATGGATTCTTGGTTTAATCATTTTGTACGTAGTCATTTATACAGCAGTGAGGGATGCCATAGAAAAGTCCGAGGTCGGTAAAATTATCATTAAAAGGTTTGGAACAAAAGATGAGCTAGTACCATTAAGTGATTTAGAAATTGAAAAGGAATTAGAAAACGAAGAAAGAAAATAAAGCTACGATTCTACCTAGAATAAAAGAGGTTTTACTGATTTTAAGGAGGGACACTAGATTTGGGTGACTCAGCTATTACTAGAACGCTAGAGATTGGTGGACTAACAAAATTTCAGCTTATTCAGAAACTCGAAAACCATTCCATTAGGATGAATGAATACGCAGAGAGGCTACTATCTGATGACAAATTTACCCCTTCTAAAACTACGTACAGTGTTACTACGGTTTCACTAACCGTCAGGGAACTTGGTTTTCCAGAAGGTGCCACTATGCCACAAATTTTTAAACGCGCGCATGATGTAGGTTTAGCTCTATGTCCGCTTGAGGTAGGTCCTTACCTAAGGTTAGAGTATCTTGACCAACCAGAAGGGATTACAGAAAATCAAACCCAACACCAAGCTCCTTCTGGTTCACTCACAATAGTCTCAGAAGTAGTCAGTGAAGACGATAATTTTCCAAAAGGCTTTTACCTTAGAAAGATTGATGGAGTATTGTGGTTACGCGGATACATCGCAGATGATTTACACGTTTGGAATAATGAGGATCACCTTGTCTTTTGTTGCCAATAAAAAGAGACCCCTAGTAGTAAAGGGGTCTCTAGAAAACTATTCTGTATGTCGAATGAGTTTTATCACCGTTTGTGAGATTTTATCACCGGTAGGTTGTTTTTTAGGATTGGATCACTTACCTCCTGCTTTTTCTAAGCCAAGGCTTGCTCTAAATCTTCTATTAAGTCCTCTACATCCTCGATGCCTACAGAAATGCGAACTAATCCATCGGTAATACCTAATTCTGCTCTTCGTTCACTCGGAATAGAAGCGTGAGTCATACGGGCAGGTACGGAGATTAAGCTTTCTACAGCTCCTAAGCTTTCTGCAAGTGTAAAGTATTTCAGCTTCGCCAACAGCTCATCTGCTTTTTCTGCACTTCCAACGTCAAAGGAGATCATTCCTCCAAATCCTGTAGCTTGTTTTTGCATCAGGTCGTGTCCTGGATGAGAAGAGAGCCCAGGATAAAATACTTTTCCGACTGCATCGTGATCATTTAAAAACTCTGCTATTCGTTGGGCACTTTCATTATGCTCTTCCATACGTAAGCCTAATGTTTTAATGCCTCGCATCAGCAGCCAGGAATCCTGCGGTCCGAGCACAGCACCAACGGAGTTTTGAACAAAATGCAGCTCACTCGCTAGCTCCTCGGAATTAACCACTGCAAGACCTGCTACTACGTCACTATGGCCTCCTAAATATTTTGTGGCACTATGCACGACGATATCTGCACCAAGTGCAATTGGTTGTTGGAAATAAGGAGTCATAAACGTGTTATCCACTATGGTTAAGAGTCCCTTTTCCTTTGCATATTTTGCTATAGCTTCTATGTCTGTTACCTTCAATAAAGGATTTGTTGGAGTCTCCAAGAAAATAGCCTTCGTATTTTCTTGAATAGCTGCCTCGACATTAGAAAGATCCCCTGTATCGACGAATGTAGAATCGATTCCAAAACGATTCAATACTTTAGAGATCACTCGGAATGTTCCGCCATACACATCGTCCGTTAATAGGACATGGTCACCCTTACTGAAGAGCATCATGATCGAGCTTGTCGCAGCCATTCCCGAAGAAAAGGCAAAGCCTGCTACTCCCCCCTCTAAATCACTGATTAATACTTCTAATGCATGTCGAGTCGGGTTACCTGTTCGTGAATACTCATACCCTTTAAATTTACCAACGGCTTCTTGCTTATACGTACTCACCTGGTAAATCGGTGTGGATACGGCACCTGTTGCTTCATCTCCAACGATTCCTGCATGAATAAGCTTTGTTTTTGCGCGCATTTATTTATTCCTCCTTGAATAATTCATATACCTTCTGGCTCAAATAGCGTTCACTAGAGTCCGGAAAGATGGTAACGATATGACTTCCCTCTAATGCCACCTCTGCTTCCTTCATTGCTGCGTAAAAGGCAGCACCTGAGGAGCTTCCCACCAGTAAGCCTTCTTTTTTGGAGAGTCTACGCAACTCTGCAAAGGCGTTCTCATCACTAACGGTATGAATGGCATTGAAGTAAGATGAGTCCATAAACTCCGGTAAAAACTCCATGCCTATTCCTTCGGTTGCATGAGAGCCAGCTTCTCCACCATTTAAAATGGAACCTACAGGCTCTACGATTACTGTTTTTATTTTTTTATTCCGTTCCTTTAAAAAGGTGGACGTGCCCATAAAGGTTCCTCCCGAGCCAGCTCCAGCTACAAACACATCAATTTGTCCCTCTAAATCTCTCCATAGCTCTGGACCAAGTGTATGCTCATAAGTTTTTGGGTTAGCAGGGTTAGAAAATTGAGAGGGCGAAAAAGCACCTGGTGTGACTTTCACTAGCTCCTGCGCTTTCTTAATAGCCCCTTGCATACCTAATGCTGTGTCCGTATTAATAACTTCTGCACCCAGCGCTCGCATAAGGGTCTGCTTCTCGAGACTAAACTTTTGAGGAACTACAAACTTAACCTTATACCCCTTCCCAATTGCAGCCAGTGCAACACCAATTCCGGTATTCCCTGCTGTCGGCTCTATGATTGTCCCACCAGGAGTAAGCTTACCGGATTTCTCTGCCTCCTCGATTAACGCTAGACCAAGACGATCCTTCACGCTACCACCTGGGTTTAGGTATTCAAGCTTTGCAAATATGCGGCAATTGTTAGGAATAGATATATTATTTATTTCTATTACGGGTGTATTTCCTATCAGTTCTTGCACGCTATTAAAAATATTCATTTATGCTTCCTCTTTATAAATTTGTCGCCATTCATCTTTTTTAGAAAGCATTTCAGAAGCAATTTCTTTTGCTCCCTCTAAACTATGGCTAGCTGCCCACCCGCACTGTACCTCATTACAAGCCGGTACCTCCGTTGCTTGCAGTACATCCTCTAACGTCTTTTCAAGAATGACAAGAATCTCATCATAATCCTCATGATTTATGACGGATAAGTAAAAACCAGTTTGGCAGCCCATTGGACTTAAATCTACGACTTGATCCGTATGGTTACGAATATTTTCAGCCATTAAGTGCTCCAGAGAGTGTAACCCTGGCATTTCCATATGTTCTTTGTTTGGTTGTTTAAATCTAATATCATATTTGTATATTTCATCGCCATGTTTTCCTTCTTTTGTTCCTGCTAAGCGTATAAATGGTGCTGCTACTTTTGTGTGATCAAGGTTAAAGCTTTCTACGTTCATTTTTTTCATTATAAATCGCTCCTTATTTTTTCGTTGCGTCCATAATCCAGACATAATCATTCATCTTCGAGAAATGTGCTTGAAATCCTGCTTCCTCGAATAATTCCGTTAGAATTGGAATCGTTGTATAGTATTCTCTTTCTAAATCGTCTGCTACGTTGTGAAAGTTTCTAGCTCTTTCTTTTTTAATCTGATCTAGCTTTGCTTCCTCTGTGATGAACGCAGTATCCGCAAATACTATCTTGCCGTTATGTTCGAGAAGTTCGGAATACAGCTTTAGAGCCTTTCCTTTTTCCTCATCCGTTAGATGATGAAATACAAAGGAACTAACAATTGTATCTATTTTTCCCTCTCCAATTTCAAATTGAAGTAAATCACCGTCTAGAATTTCCTTATCCGGAAATCGTTTTGCCGTCATTTCTCTCATTTTTTCATTTGGCTCGAAGCCAATTACACTTAAATCTTTTTCCACTAACAGTGCTGTTAAATTACCCGTCCCTGTACCAAACTCTATTATAGAAGTACCGGAAATTCGATTAACTACTTCATTTAAAATAGAATCATAGCCTTCAAAAACATCACGATATTCTGGGTCTTTTCCTGACACCGATGCGTCGTAGGACTCTGCCCATCCATCAAAAATATTTACAAATTCTCTACCCATTCGTCTAACCCCTTTTATGAAGTGTATTAAACCAAGTTGTTTACTTTGAATTAACACTTTTAGTTATATCATATTCAGCAGACTAATAAAAGGAAGATGTTACTATTTTTTTATTACCCTTTCTGGAAGGTAAAAAACAAAAAAGGAGCAAACCCTTTAAGGCTAGCTCCTGTATATATCTCATTTGGTTTATATGGTTCTGTTTAATTTTAATTCAAATGAAGGATTAGTTACGTATTCCTGATACACTACTTTACCCTCAAATTCCAAATAGACTTGATATCTCTTCCTGATTGCATCAGCCGTGATCATGCTAAGTACTTCATCCTTTGGTACCCATAGTACTTCAGAAGTTTCCTCAGAAGTGCATAGCTCTCCACCAACTGGTTTACACACAAAATCAAACATTATTTTAGTAGGAACATCCGTAATGCCATCGTACCATTTATACATACCGGTATTTGAATAAACCCCTATTAAATAGGATACCTCTACGTCAATCCCGCTTTCTTCTTTTATTTCTCGCGTTAAACCATCAATCAGGTTCTCTCCTACCTCTATTTGGCCGCCTGGGTAAACCCACCCGCCATGCTCTGTTTTCACTAAAAGAATTTTTCCCTCTTCATTTTCTACGATACCGCCTGCTGCAGCGATATGAGTTGGCATTTTCATATATCTTCCCCCTTTATTAACTTTATGAATATTTTACCATTTTTATAAAGGGAAAAATATCGGAATTACAATCATCATGACTGCAAACATAATAAGCTGTAATGGGATCCCAGCCTTTACGAAGTCGAAAAACTTATAGCCACCAGCCGTCATAACTAATGCATTGGTCGGCGATGCAACCGGAGTTGCAAAAGCCATTGATGACGATACCGCAATAGCGATTAAGAAAGTATATGGATTAGCTCCCATGCTAAGGGCTGCAGTCATGGCAATTGGTGCAAACAAAACTGCCGTAGCCGTGTTAGAGATAAATTGCCCAAATACCATGGTGATAAAATAGATTCCTGCCAAGACACCTAATGCCCCAAAGTCCCCTAGAAGATTGATAATGCCTTCCGATAAAATAACCATACCACCTGTCTTTTCTAATGCGGTGGCCATCGGAAGCATGGCGGCTATAAGTATGATACTTTCCCAGTTCATCTTTCCATAGGCATCATCCATGTTACGTAAGCATCCGGTCACAACCATTAACACCGCACCTATTAAAACAGAAATTACGGCAGGAAATATTTCGGAAATCATTAAAATAATCATTAATAACATAATAGCTCCAGCAATCGGCGCCTTACCACTAGCTGCCGCCATACTTGCATGCTCCTTTGGTTGGCCAATAACCACTACATCATTGGTAGCCTTTGCGAGGAGCTCAATCTCCTCCCATGCCCCTTGTACTAGTAGGGCATCCCCAAAGCGTAGACGGACATCTGCCATTTCACTTAATACATATTCCCCTTTGCGATTTACGCCAAGAATGTTTAAATTATATTTTTCGCGGAACTTAATACTCGCTATCGTTTCATTAATTAATGTGGAATGGGGAGTCAATAACACCTCCGCGATTCCAAGCTGTTTGGAAACTAATAAGTCCGGCATCGAATCATCGTCATCCACTTCTAACAAATAATCCTTTGCTAGCTCCTCTGTTCTCTTTAAGGAACCTTGAATATAAAGGACATCCTTTGCCTGGACTGTACTGAGAGGACCGGCCATCTCCTGGTACGTCATTGGTAACAGATTGATCCCCTCTGTGGATTTGCGGTCTATCTTCAAAATCGCTAGATGATACTTTGCCGGTAGCTTTAGATCGGTCAACTTCTTTCCAATCATTAAAGAATGCTCAGGAACCTTCAAGCGATGAAGATTTCCCCCAAGCTCATAATCAATCGCTAGCTGTTTAGGCGATAGCTTATGACCGGCACCAAAAGCATCTTTCTTTTTGCCATTTGGAAGAACTACATTTCTCGCGACAACAAAATATAAAATACCTACAATAATAGCAATTATACCAACCGGCGTAATTTCAAAAAATCCAAGCTTTTCATAGCCATTGTCTACTAGCACCTGGCTGACAATAAGGTTGGCAGGCGTTGCTATCAAGGTCAATAAGCCAGATAAACTGCTAATATAAGACAGTGGAATTAAATATTTGGACGGGCTGCTATTGATGCTAATTGCAATACTAATGACGATTGGCAGCATTAATGCAACCGTTCCTGTATTACTCATAAATGCACCAACACTACCCGTTATTATTAATAATAAAATAAATAGCTTTTGTTCACTTTTACCAGACCATTTAAGAAGGAGATTACCCGCAATTTGGGCAAGTCCAGTTCTTACAATGCCTGCTCCTACGACAAATAAACCAGCTATCATAATGACTACAGAGTTAGAAAACCCAACAAGCGCCTCGTTCGGCTCTAAAATGCCAGTAATAACAAAGGCTAAAAGTGCAAGCAATGCCACTAAGTCGGCTCGTATTCGATTACTTATAAATAAGACAATACTAATTGCCAATATACTAAAGGTTATTGCTAACTGCATATCTAAGTGAGCTCCTTCTTTTTTTGTCTCCTTTATTATATAAAATGTTTGGAAGAAGTACTCGTCATATGGTTAAAGGTTGTTACAAAGTCTTTAAGGTTCATCAAGTATGTATGAATCACAACCCTATCCCTTATTTACACTGTTGTAGCCTGCATGAATAGCATCCCAGTCATGCGGTCTAGCCATCCTCTTTTCTATGCTGTCTAACGGCTTAAATCCAAACTGTTCATATAAGGAGTGCGCATCCTTGGTAGCCAAGTGAAAATTTGTTCCCTTTAAGTTCGGATGCTCAACAATAACACTCATCAGCCATTTGCTTAAGCCCCTCCCCCTGTAATCAGGTAAAACAAATACATCTCCTAGCCATGAATGCCTCACTAAATCTGATACTACTCGAGCAAACCCTACCTGTCTGGCTGCACCAGATGTTGGATCTCCCTCATATATGCCATAGCACAATACAGAGTTATCTATGGAAGCCTCCACTAATACTCTTGTTACCCCTTTTAACCAATAGGATTCGTTCGTTAAATAATTATAAATCACATCGATATCTAGTAACCCCTTATCCGTACTTATATAAAACCCATTGTTTTCTAATAAAATATGATCATTCATAACCTAACCCCTTTTTTATTTAATATATCCTTTTTATATAAGAATTGAAATACTAATCTAAATTCTCAAAAAGTTATAGTTAGGCTGCTATTTTTCTTTTATAGTATGTATAAAGGAGTGGAAGCTTAATGACTTTACTAAAGAGACTAAAAAAGGGAGATAAAATTGGAATTTATTCACCTTCGTCACCAATTACCTATTCTTCCCCTACGCGTTTTGCACGCTCGAAGGCTTTTATTCAATCAAAGGGGTTTGAGATAGTAGAAGGAAGCTTGACAGGAAAACACGATCACTATAGATCAGGAAGTATAATGGCACGAGCAGAGGAACTAAATGAGCTGATCCGAAATCCTGATGTTCGATGTATCATGTCTACAATAGGTGGTACCAATTCCAATGCTATCCTCCCATATATAGACTATGAGGCGTTTAAAAAGGATCCCAAAATTGTAATCGGCTATTCGGATGCAACAGCAGTTCTATTAGCACTTTACGCCCAAACAGGAATACCAACCTTTTATGGTCCAGCACTCGTCCCTTCCTTTGGAGAGTTTGAGCCATTCGTCAATTATACATATGACTATTTCAATCAAATGCTAATCGAGGAGCAGCAGGCACCGTATGTCATCCCTACCCCTCCGTATTGGACAGACGAAATGGTAAACTGGGAGGTTAAAACGAAAGAAAAGGATCAGCGAGAAAATGAGTGGGTTTGTCTGAATAAGGGCATCGCTAAAGGCAGACTCATCGGCGGCAACCTTAACGCCATGTATGGTTTTTGGGGAAGTCCCTATATGCCAAGCATTAAAGCAGGCGATATCCTCCTAATCGAGGACACGATGAAATCTGCCTCTATCGTGGAAAAAAACTTCAATCTATTGAAGGTCAACGGTGTATTCAATCGAATTGGAGGTATAATCCTAGGCAAACACGAATTGTTCGATGACGAGGCAACCGGTAGGCAACCATACGAAATTCTACTAGAAACGATCGGCGATTTGAATATCCCTATCCTTGCAGATTTCGACTGCTGCCACACACATCCAATGCTAACGATGCCAATCGGCCGACAAATTAAGCTAGATGCTACGAGTAAAGAAGTTACGATAATGGAACAATGGATTAAATAAAGCGTGGATCCTAAGGGGTTCACTTTTTTATTTGGAGTTTTGGGAGCGTAGGATATAGCGGGAAATTGAAAAGTGTTGCGCCAATAGTTAGAAGTGTTGCGGGAAATCGAAAAGTATTGCGCTAATGGGGAGAAGTGTTGCGGAAACGAACCGCAGTGTGCGAAACCTTGCAGTGACGAGCTAGAACCTTGCAGAGATAGAGTTAAACCTTGCACTAACGAGCTTAAACCTTGCAGAGATGGAGCTAAACCTTGCACTTTGCTATGTTTAGCCCCATCTCTGTTTAATTCATTACGGGTTGTAGTGCTTCTTTAAGTTTTGAAGAGGCTTTGAATACTCCATGGACTTTTATGGAGCTAATTGTTTTTAGCGCTAGCTCTTGGTCTATGTCATTTGCTAGGATGAGCATACCAATCGTTTTAATAGATAGCGTTTTATTTTGCTTTGATAATTGCTCTAATGTATCTTTGTCGTAGTAGCTTACCCCCATCGTAAATGCTCTCATTGTCACTGCTTGATCGATTACTTGTGCATGTGTGTTTAGTTGGCTTCGAATAGATGACTTGATGAAGTCCGTTCTGTTCGAATAAAAGCCTTGTTCTACGAGTAAGTCTACCTTTCCTAAATCCACTACGTTCATATTAATTGTTATTTTTTCTGTTTCCGCCATCTACATACCATCCCCTTACCATCTACTTTATATTTAATTATATATTACACACAATTTTCAGTCAATTAAAAAAGCACTGAATTCTCTCTTCAGTGCTTCTTTATATATTATTGTTCAGCTCAGGTAGAGGCTTCCTTTTGTTCTTCCCATTCTTCTCTTAATAAGCCCATACGTATCGAATCATAGTAGACTCCATTATATAAACGGCATTTTCTCATGCGCGCTTCCATTTTCATACCTAACTTTTCTCCAACCTTGACCATTCGTTCGTTGCCGGACCAGGTTGTAAAGCCAACCCGTACAAGAGGCAGCTCCGTAAATAGATGATTGATCCACATTTTAAGTGCCTTTGTTCCAATTCCTGAATTCCATGATTTTGGGTCATAGATAAGAATTCCCATCTCTAGCCAAAGTGAGGCCTCATGCTCCCAGTAATAACAAAGTGCTCCAACTAATTCATCTTTATAATAGATTCCCCAAAAATCATCTTGGTTTATAAAATAATCTTTTTTTAAAATAAATTGCTCATAAGTCATGGAAGTGTAAGGCTCAAACGGGGCATCCCACTTTTTCCATTCTGGGGCTTCTTCTTTTAGGCTCAGTTCCCATAATCGATATAGTTCCTCTTCTTTTACCGGTCTTATATTAATGTCATTCACTTTCATGCCCCCTAACTTCCATGCATATAATTTTATCATACTATTCTTTCGAAAGAATATTTCCTATATAGTTTCTATTGTGGTAAAGTGTTATTTGTGAAAATTACATATATAAAAGGAAGTGCTACTCTCGTGGGTGGAAATCAACAATTACAACGAGGCTTGGAGCAACGGCACATCACCTTAATGTCGTTAGGCGCTGCCATTGGAGTCGGACTATTTTTAGGCTCCGCAACAGCCATTCAATTAGCCGGACCAGCTATTCTGATCTCCTATATTATTGGAGGCCTAGCTATTTTCATTATTATGCGAGCGCTAGGGGAAATGGCCGTCCATAACCCGGTATCCGGATCTTTTAGCAGGTATGCAAAGGATTATTTAGGATCGCTGGCAGGATATATAACTGGATGGAATTATTGGTTTTTATGGGTTGTCACCTGTATGGCCGAAATTACAGCAGTTGGAGTATACATGAAAATGTGGTTCCCTGATACGCCATCGTGGATTTGGGCTTTAGCTGCTTTGGTGATTATGACTCTAGTTAATTTGATTGCCGTAAAGGCTTACGGAGAATTTGAATTCTGGTTTGCTCTTATTAAAATTGTGGCAATCCTTGCAATGATATTCGTCGGACTTGGCGTTATTATTTTTGGTATAGGTAACGGCGGTGTAGCCGTTGGTATAAGCAATCTATGGACAAACGGTGGCTTTGCCCCGAATGGAATAACGGGTATATTCATGTCTCTACAAATGGTCATGTTTGCTTACTTAGGTGTTGAAATGATTGGAGTAACAGCTGGAGAAGCAAAGAATCCTAAGAAGGTTATTCCTAATGCCATCAACACGGTATTTTGGCGAATTTTATTGTTCTATGTGGGAGCTTTGTTCGTTATTATGTCGATTTATCCTTGGAATGAAGTGGGAGACAACGGTAGTCCGTTTGTTTTAATGTTCGAGCAAATTGGTATTGGACCAGCTGCGGGTATTATTAACTTTGTTGTTCTTACCGCTGCGTTATCAAGCTGTAACAGCGGAATTTTCAGTACAGGGAGAATGCTCTTTAATCTAGCAGAGCAAAAACAAGCACCTGCTTCCTTTAAGCGAATCAGCGGTACTGGCGTTCCCTCAAAAGCTATTATTTTCTCTGCTGCACTATTATTGTTTGGCGTTTTACTAAATTACTTAGTACCGGAAAAGGTATTTATTTGGGTAACGAGTATCTCGACCTTCGGAGCAGTTTGGACATGGGGAATTATTCTAATGTCTCAATTAAAATTCCGAAAATCTTTAACTAAGGGAGAAGTTTCAAGACTTTCATATAAGGCATTATTCTATCCCTACGGCTCGTATCTCGTGCTTGCCTTTTTAGTATTAGTGCTTGGTCTCATGGCTTATTTCCCTGATACAAGGGTCGCAGTAATAGTCGGTCCTATATGGATCATCGGCTTAGTATTTAGCTACTACAAAAATGGCTTTCATAAAAAGAAAAACCAGATCTAAATAAAGCCCTTCATTCTCTAAAAGGAGATGAAGGGCTTTTCTTAATGCTTAAATATACTTTTCAAACCATCCCGTAATTTGTTCGAGTCTCGTTTGGCGTAGATTTGGTAACCCGACACGCGATAAATTGTGATCTGCTTGCGGGAAACGTACAAAGCTTGTTTCTTTCCCCATTCCCTTTAAAGTAATATACAACTGTTGAGCTTGCTCTATTGGACAACGATAGTCGTTTTCACTATGCAAAATAAGTAACGGAGTTTCCACCTGAGACGCATATTTTAATGGAGATGCATCCCAAAGTTTATTAATATCCGTCATATCTCCACCAATTTGCCAAGGTGTGAAATAATATCCTATATCGGAAACGCCGTAAAAGCTAACCCAGTTAGAGATAGAGCGCTGGGTTACAGCTGCCTTAAAGCGATTTGTATGACCGACAGTCCAGTTCGTCATAAAACCACCGTAGCTTCCTCCTGTTACTCCTAGACGATCATTATCAATCCAATCATTTTCCGACAACACATAGTCAACGCCTGCCATAATGTCCTCATAGTCTCCACCACCATAGTCACCTCTTACGGCATCTACAAATTCTTGACTATACGAATGACTACCTCTTGGGTTTACATATAGCACTCCGTATCCCTTAGCCGCCAATAACTGTAGCTCATGGAAGAACGTGTTTGCATACATCGTATGGGGACCACCATGAATCTCTACAATTAGCGGGTATTTCTTTCCGTCCTCAAAACCAGCCGGCTTCATCAGCCACCCGTGAACATCCCAGTCCTTAGCCCCCTTATAAACAATCGCCTCTGGTTCGACAAGTTCTATTTCTTCCAAAAGCTGTTCATTGAATGAAGTTAGTGCTTTTCTCTCCCCAGTCGTCAAATTAAGCTTAAATAATTCCCCGGGAAATACTGAATTACTTATCGTGGCAAGTGCAAATGTGCCATCTTTCGCAACGTCATATCCATAAACATGCTCGTTTTCAGGTGTGGCTGGATAGATCTCTCCCTCTAAGGAAGCTACATAGAGGCGGACGTCACCCATAGTAGAGAGCTGAAAATATACATAGTTGTCTTTTGTCCAGGCTACACTTGGTGCACTTGCTCCTTGCTGCAAATCACCTCCGGAATAATCTCCGACTGGAGCATCAATTCCTTCTGTTAAAGACTCTCTTACACCTGTTTGAACATTATAAATATATACTTCATCATGTGTTGCATTTTCATAAGTTCTATTTGATCCTACAAAAGCAACATAGTCATTTTCATGTGAAAAAGCAGCGCCTCCGAAATAACCCTCTTCATCTACTAATATGCTCTCTTCCTTCGATTCCATATCTACTAAATACAAAGGTTGCTTAAATGAAAAGTCTTGGTTTTCTTCTCTATTTACTCCCATTACTATTTTCTTGCCATCATGTGAGACTGCCTGCAGGCTATGCTGGTGATTACCTTCTGTGAACTGTACAATCTCCTCTGTATCCAGGCTGATTATTCCTATTTGTCTATAGATGTCTTGCGGTAATAATCCTACACCGTCAGAATGATATCTCATCTTATCGACTACGTATGCCTCGGGCTGCTTGTTTTCTTCTTTTTCAGGGTCGTCTGTCCAGCTTTTCCCCTCTTTTAAAGGCGCGACAAACCAGATTTTTTTACTGCAAGGAGACCAGTGGAAGCTTGAGATTCCTTTTTCAAAAGTGGTTAGCTTCTTTGCTTCTCCACCCTTGGATGATAGTAGAAAAAGCTGACTTTTTTCTTCTCGACTAGACAAGAACGCTATGTATTTTCCATCCTTAGACCAACATGGTGATGATATACGTTCCTTCAGATGTGTCCACTGGGTCACCTCATCTGTCTCTAAATCTACATGATACAAATAAGAATAGTATTTATTATCTTTCTCATTCATTTCAGTTCTAATAAATAAGGCATCCTTATTTGATGGAGAAATTACAGGATTTGTAATAGATTGCAGTTTAAATAAGTCCTTTGCTTCTAACCGTCTTTTAGTCATTATTTTTCCTCGCTTTCTTGTTGTCTTTCTTATTTCGACATTATAAATCATTTTCCTTTAATTCCCGAAAAAAAGAATGCTACATGAATATTTTCATATTTAACATTAAGCAAAATTGATCTCTTCATAAGGCAAACACATTTCATAGGATGAGCAATAAGCCGTCTTCCTACCCAAACACCCAATACACTGCTGTTTACTCAATCCAACTAAATTTACGACAATGGGTCCGTGTTTTACTACAATCCCACACTAATTTACGACAATCAACCCATAGATTACTACAATCGATAAGCAACTCTCTCAATCCAACTAAATTTACGACAATGGGTCCGTGTTTTACTACAATCCCACGCTACTTTACGACAATCAATCCATAGATTACTACAATCAATCAGTATCTCTCTCGATTCAACTAGATTTACACATGTGCACTATATTTTAATTCCCACTAAAAAAACTGCCTCCCATTTCAGGAGGCAGTTTCTGTTATTTTGCTTTGGTTGTTGGCTTCAATGTACGACGTAGTATTTTACCAGTCGTATTTTTTGGAAGCTCATCTAAAAATTCTATACTTTTTGGAATTTTATATTTTGCTAGTTTTTCAGCGCAATAATCATGAAGCTGCTCTTCCGTTAAGGATTCATCCTTTTTCACAACGAAGGCAAGTACTTCTTCTCCAAAGTTAGGGTCTGGAACGCCGATAACGGCTGCTTCCACGATGCCAGGGTGCGCAAATAATACTTCCTCAACCTCACGAGGGTAAACATTATAGCCCCCGACAATGATCATATCCTTTTTACGGTCAACGATATAAAAATAGCCTTCCTCGTCTTGGCGAGCTAGGTCACCTGTATAAAGCCAGCCACCACGAATTGCATTTTCCGTTTCTTCAGGCATCTTGTAATAGCCCTTCATGACGTTCGGTCCACGAACAATCAGTTCGCCAACTTCTCCTACCGGTACCTCTTCCCCGAGCTCATTTACCACTTTGTTTTCTACGTTAACTATAGAAGTTCCAATGGATCCTGCCTTGCGGTCGCGATCAATTGGGTTAAAGCAAGTTACTGGAGAAGCCTCTGATAAACCATAGCCCTCCGAAATACGCACTTTAAATTTGTCTTCAAAGTTGTGCAATAAAGCAACCGGTAAGGAGGATCCTCCAGAAATCGCTAAACGAATCGTAGAGAAATCTTCTACCTTTCCTTCTGGGAATTGATATAGGAAGTTGAACATCGTTGGTACACCAGCAAAGACAGTTGCCTCTTGCTCTTTAATCACATGGAACACTTCCTGTGGACTGAATCTAGGAACTAACAGAATAGTAGCCCCCATTAATAATGGTGCATTTACTACTACCGTCAATGCAAATACATGGAATACTGGAAGTGTCGCTATTACTCGGTCGTCTGTGCTGAAGTTTAAATACTCGGCAACGTCACGAGCGTTCGAGTAAATATTATTAAATGTCAGCATAGCACCCTTAGGATGTCCAGTAGTACCAGATGTGTATAGAATGACAGCTGTGTCATCTGAATCAATTTCCACTTGAGGTACTGCTTCCACTGCTGTAGAAATCAAATATGTAAACGATTTCACCTTAGACTTTAAGGTAGCTGGAAGAGCTGCAAGCTTTTCAGGTGTTGATGGATCTGTCTCACAGATAATATAGTTTTCTACTGTTGAAAAAACACCAGCTGCCTTTTCTACTAGTGGTATAAACGCATCTAAGGCAATAATAGCTTTAGCGTCACTGTTTTTCACGATGTAGCTAATTTCATCTGGTGTGTATATTGGATTAATCGGTACTGCGGTTGCACCTAAACGCATGGTTGCATAAAGAGAAATTAAGAAGTGTGGAGAATTTCCAAGTAGAAACCCTACATTATCCCCTTTTTCTACCCCTAATGAATTCAAAGCAGCCGCAAAACGCTCTACCGACTGATTGAATTCTGCGTAAGTAGTGTCTTTTCCCATAAAATGATAAGCAATTTTGTCTGGATTTTTTAAGGCCCTTTGTTGAACGTGTGTCACTAAACTCATTTTTTACAGCTCCCATCTTTCTTGAATGAACAGTCATTCATAATCCCCAACTTAATTATATAAGAAAAGTTTTGACAATTCAATATAAAATGAAGGTTTGCACCATTTACTTCCAAAGCAAAATGGGAGCAGAGTACTAGCCCTGCCCCATTCTTTCATGCATATTTTATTCTTGAATATGGGCAATATATCTCCATCTTATTAAATAGAAATAGGATAGCTGGATAATGGTAAATACTATTAAAACTATTAACATTTCTTTAGCTATGGAAACTGCAGCTAGATCCACCCAAAATGCTTGTAAAAATAAGAAGGAGAAGGTGCTATGAATCATTGCTAGCCCCCAAGGTAAAAAGAATTGCGGAATTAGCTGCCTATTAACGATTTTAACTAGTTCTCTATCTGTTACTCCCATTCTTCTCAGTACATCATATTGCTTCTTATCTCTCTCCAAATCTGTGTATAGCTTGAAGTAAACAAAGCTACCTGCAGCTAGGATTAGTACTGCAGCAACTAATAGCCCCGTGAATAGAAGTAATGAGAAGGTAGCGCGAATAATGGAATAGTTCAACCCTGGGTTTACGTAATAAAAAGGATTGGAATTTATACCAGTAGAACTTACAGTTTCACTCATTAATTCGTCTAAACTAGTACCAATTTCTTTCGTACGGAGCCATTCAGAAATATGGAAGGCATAAAAGGTCATTCTCGATTGCTGGTCCTCATACCCCGCCAATGGTTCTGTTATTAATGAAAAGTCCTCATCACTAATAATGATTGTGCGATCTTTGATTGCTAGGGAAGGAAAAATTAACTTATTGTAAATATCCTGAATACGAAGAGGAATATTACTTTCCTCTAACACTGTCTGTTCATTTTCCACTCGGATACTTCCAAAGTCCTCTTCTGTATTGGGCACTAACAATGCCTGTCCCGGTAGCAAATCAACAAAAGGAAGTTTGAGTGCAAGTGCAAGGCTATTGACTTCTGATTCTCTAATGACGTTGACCGTCTCTCCTGTACTGGAGGACGTCTGCTTCTTCAGGTTAAATTTAACTAAATCATAAGAAAGCCCTTCATTCTGCAACTCCTTGGTTAGCTTCGTCACATGCTCTTGTTCATAGGGGTTATTCCAATCACTAGAGTAGAAAATACTTACAGGGTTTAACTCTCTAAACTGTGCGGTAAAGGAAGTAAACGAAGTAACGATTCCCACTGAAAGAAAGGCTATACAGGATACAATTGTTACAACGAAAAACATTTTGGCATTCTCTCGAATTTTAATCGATGCATCTGCGAAAGCGATTAACCGAAAAGACCGCCAATAAAGTTTTCTTTTGTTTCGAATGACCTGTAGCAGGTAGAGGATGCTGTCCGTATAAAAGTAATACGTTCCCCAAAATGCTAATGTCACAATGACGAAGCTAAGGGCAATATGCATTTGAAATGCCGAGAATATAACAAGTCCGTAGGCAGATAAAATGAGGATAAACCCCAGTAATGCTCTCCATTTTTTATATGCAGTCGGTTCCTCGTCATTACTATATCCTCTTAGAAGCTGGATGATATCTTTCTTACGTATAAAAACGACACTGCTAAAAGAAATCACGACAAACATCGTAACAAAAACGATGATTGTTAATGCAAATGGCTTCCAAGATACATACAAAGGAAGGCTATCGAGTAAAAAAAGCTCTCGGATAACCATAAAAAAGAACTTCGAAAATGAAAAGCCAAAGAATATGCCGACAGTAACAGATATAAGTCCTAATAGCATTGTTTCTATAAAAATCATCCGACCTAGCTGTTGCTTTTGCATCCCAAGATTCAGTAGTACGCCAAACTCATGCGACCTAGCCTGTATGAAGGCACTCATCGAATAAAATAAAAAAAACAATGTAAAAATGATTAATATAATCTCAGCAATCAGCATTCCACCAAATGCTATATCACGTAAAAACTGATCCTCAATCTTTGGATGAAACATTAACATCGTATAGACGAAGAACACCATAACAGAAAAGCTACTAGCTAGAAAAAAAGCTGCATAAATCCTGCTGTTCCTTATGACATTATGATAAGCAAATTGTTGAAAGGTCATTTTACATTTCCACCTAACTTTCATCTTTCGAAAATTATCAAGGCATTCGCAAAGAGTTTAAATCGTTAACGTTTCCACCTAAGAGAGAAAGGACGTTTAATATTCTCTGGAAGAAGGTTTGTCTTCGATCATCCTTATAAATCTCGTTAAAGTACTCTCCATCCTTGATAAATAGCACTCGATCGCAATAACTTGCTGCTATCGGATCGTGAGTTACCATAACAATGGTCGTATTACTCATCTGATTAACTTGAGTTAATATTTCTAATACATCACGTGCTGATTTAGAATCTAGATTCCCGGTTGGCTCGTCCGCAAGAATAATAGATGGCCCATGTATCAAAGCTCTTCCTATCGCAGTTCTTTGCGCCTGACCACCAGAGATCTCTGCTGGTCTCTTTTCTAGAATATTCATTAGATCCAACGATTCCGCTATCTCAATGACTTTTTCCCTCATTGTCCCTACAGGCTGCCCATCTAAGGTTAAAGGGAGAATCATATTTTCCTCTACAGTAAGCGCTGGGAGAAGGTTGAAATCCTGAAATACGAATCCAAGCTGTCTTCTTCTAAATAAAGACAAATCATCCTTTTTCAGCTCCAGCGGGTTTAAGCCGTCTATAAAGAAATCCCCAGAGGTTGGTCGGTCAATAGTGGAAATTATATTCAGTAAAGTAGTTTTTCCACTTCCTGATGGACCCATTACTGCAAGGAACTCTCCCTTTTCCACTTCAAAGCTAAGCTGATTAATGGCAAGGTGAGCTATTTTTCCTTCATAAACCTTCGTTATATCATCAAGAACTAATATCGACATCCTTGTCATCCCTTTCCTTAGAATCTAACTTCTCAAATAGGATCGATATGGTCGTCCCTTCACCAAGTATCGACTTGATGCTCATCTTGTGACCTAAACGATTACAGATTTCCTGAGCTAAATATAATCCCATTCCAGTAGATTCCCCACTTTTACGTCCATTCTCGCCCGTAAAAAAGGCTTTGGTCACACGTTTTATATCAGAGGCCGGGATACCAATCCCTTCATCCCTCACACTCAATACTACTTTTTCGTCCTCTAAAGTAGTTTCAAAAAATATCTTTTTATTTTCCTTCATCGTGTATTTAACAGCATTTGTTATAAATTGAGCAATAACAAAACGGATCCATTTAGCATCCGTCGCGATTAAACAATCATCTTCCATTTCAATGACTGGATAAACTCGATGACTAATAAACAATCGCTTATTCTTAGAAACCTCTTCTGCCACAACTTGCCTTAAATTCACTTGTTCTATGTGCATATCTTCTTCAAAGGTATCAAGCCTGGCATTCATAAGTACGGCTTCTAATCCTCGCTTCAATCGATCCGTTTCCTCGAGAACACTTTTAGAGTCCATCTGTTCCCCATTTTGTCCCATCATTTCTAAAACAGAAATTGGAGTTTTCATTTGATGAACCCAGCTGTTCATAAATTGCAGATGCCTGTTTTGAGTTGCATATAAAAGCTGTACCTCTTTTTGATATAAACGATAGATGTGCTGCAAATAGGTCTCCACCTGTCTTACTTCGGGGGAGTATCCTTCTTTTTGCAAGACTACCTCTATTTTGTTTGGAACAGATAGTATTTTTTTATAAAACGACATTTTTTTTATAAAAAGCGTCCCTAAAAAGGTAAGTGTTAGGATGGTGCTAATGACGATTGAGTATACGGCAGTATCAACGTTTCGAAAGCCATCCAGCCAATAAAGGAGCATGATAAATAACACAAGGAAAATTTGAAATATGATAAAGATAGAATGTTCTTTTATAAATAAACGAAACATATCAGGATTCCTCCGAACTAAGGTTTAAGCGATAACCTGCTCCTCGTACCGTTTCAATGGTGGAGCTCACATGGTAATCCGCAAGCTTTTTACGGACTCTTGTCATGTTCACATTCAATGTGTTCTCATCAACAAAGGACTGGTCATCCCAGAGCTCTTCTAATAGTTGCTCCCGTGTCACTACTTTAGGATAGTTTCTTAACAGTAATTCTAGTATGGTACACTCTTTCTTCTGAAGAGGAATTTCTTCCTTCCCAATATGTAGCTCCATCCGCTCCAAGAAAAGCTGAAGCTTTCCAGCTCGGACAATTCTCTCCTCCTGCTTTGCTGCATACTCCCCATACGTCCTTCTTAAATGGCTTCGTATTTTAGCTAGGACGATTTCATAATGGAAAGGCTTCGTAATAAAATCGTCTCCCCCATTTTCTAAAGCAAAAATCTGATCCATTTCACCTGATCTTGCCGAAACAAAAATAATCGGACAAGTCGTAAGCTGTCTTAATTGTCTACACCAATAATAGCCGTCATACGAAGGTAAATTCACATCAAGTAAAACAATGTGTGGATCAAAGGCTGTAAATTCCTCAATTATATGGTCAAAGTCTTCTATAGTATGTACTTCATAGTGATATTTTCTTAATGTATCTGCCAGTAGTGCTGCAATTTTCTTATCGTCTTCCACTACTAGCACTCGGTGTGTGTCCACAGTAATCCCCCTTAAAAAGTTCTTCTCTTATCATATCAAATCTTTCTTTATTATTCTTCATACACCCAAAGAATTCATACCACAATCATATTTTTTAAGCCTCTCCTATTGTGGTGGTGACATTTTAAAAATTTATTTTTCAAAGGATATTGTATTTATTCTCAGAATAATCTATTGTTTTATTGTTCGATACATTTTCTTATAAAGGAGGGTAATTTTTACTTATTTGCAAGAACCTCCTGAGGATTGTATGGAATTATTGTAGGGGAGAATAACATGATGAATAAAGGAGAGAGTGATGGGAATGTTCAAGGACTGGACTTTATTTGAAAAAGTTTGGTTGGGTGTATTTACGTTAGTTAATATTTATTTGTTTTTTGCTTGGAAGGATTCATTATTAGGTCTAATAAGCTCACTAACAGGTATGCTTTGTGTGGTATTGGTAGCAAAGGGGAAAATTAGTAATTATTATTTTGGTATTGTAAACACGTCTACTTATGCCTACATCACCTATACGTATGGATTATACGGGGAGTCTATGTTGAATGGACTGTTCTATTTTCCAATACAGTTTATCGGAATCTATTTATGGAGAAAAAACCTAACGAAAGTTCAGACAATTGGCGAAGACGTCTCTGTAAAACGATTAGACAAAAAAGGATGGATGTATATAATTGTTATCTCTATTGTAGCGTCTATATCTTATGCCTACCTTTTAAATGCTATTGGTGGCCAACAGGTTCGATTAGATTCAGCTGCAGTTGTGTTATCTGTTCTAGCTCAAATATTGATGCTTAAACGTTATGCAGAGCAATGGGTGCTTTGGATCGCTGTCAATGGATTAACAATTGTCCTTTGGGTGATCACACTTACAAAAACGGGCGGAAATGACTGGTCAATGCTCGTTATGTGGTCGGCATTTTTAGTGAACTCTATTTACGGATATGTAAACTGGCTGAAAATGCACAGAGCGCAACATAATCTTGAAGGAGAAGCGTATGAACTACGGCCTTCCAATTAACGAGTATGATCCAAACTTAACATTTGGCTATTATGGAGGTAAGTTTCTACCTTTTCAAATGGGTCTCTTAATGAAATAGATAGCTAGATTCTCTATGTAAAGGAATGTCTCAATATATAGAGACATTCCTTTTTAAGTGATGAATTTAACTAAAGCCTCCATCTAAGAGTTAGTGAGTTAAACTTAAAACACCTTCCGCTGATATACAGATTGGCTAACCATCCAGGAAATTAGATAAATTATAATGCAGGTAGCTGCGCCACTAAGGTAAAGAGTTGTTGTCGACATGCTAGTTAGAAAATCTGTAATCGCAGTGAGATGTTTGGTCAGGAATTGAAAGACTGGCGGGATAACAACAGCTAAGAATAGAAATCCAACCATAACCACTGCACCTATATATCCGGGTTTTAAAATATAAAATAACGGAAAGGCTATTGCTGTGAAAATGAAGAATAATCCCATGGCGATAGATATATCCTTTATCAAAAAGTCATAACTAAATATATAAAAAATAATACTAGCTACTCCTATTGATACAATCATATATGCAAGAGCGCCGATGTACTTTGCTGCCACAATCTCTTTTCTCGTATAAGGCAAAGAATTAAGAAGGATATTAGATTCTACTTGTTCATCGTAAATATATCCATTCAGTGGTATATACATGCTAGCCATCAGAAAAACAAAGGCTGGACTCATATGATCAGCAAATATTGCAAAGAACATAATAAACGGAATAAAAAGTAGTATCTGTGTTTTTTGAATAACTAAATCTTTTTTTATCAAATTATACATATTGCCCTATAGCTCCTTTCGTATAAAACATAATATCCTCCAAGGTAGCTTCTTCAATAACCACTTGAGCTCCTAATAATCTTTTTACTTCTTCTGCATTATTTGTTATTGCTTGAAATTCTGTCGAGGAACGTTCCATACTGATAAAACATTTTTCAATGTCTTGGTTGATTAGATTTGCACTTCCTTTTACTAATGCATAACGCTCCTGTATATTTCTTATCGACTCGTTGAAAAGAATCTTTCCTTTATGAATGAAAGTAATATTATCTGCGATTCTTTCTAAATCACTGGTTATATGGGTGGAGAAGAAGATAGTCCGCCTTCCATCTACCATCATATCTTTTAAAATATCCAGCAATTCTCTTCGAAAAACGGGATCTAAACCAGCTGTCGGCTCATCCATCATTATAAATTCAGCTTCATGAGATAGGGCTATTGCTAAAGAAGTTTTCATCAGCATTCCTTTGGAAAAGGTTTTAATAGCTTTGTTTAATGGGAGTTCAAACTTTCTGACATAATCATTAAATTGACTGTCACTCCAATTTTGATAAGCTGGACCAATTATTTTACGGATTTCTTTTAGATTCAAACTCTCGTAAAATACATTACTATCATAAACAAATCCTATGCGCTCTTTAATTTCCTTTTCATGATCGGCATAATCCTTACCAAATATTTTTATTTCACCTGTATCTGGCTGTAATAGATTCATCATTAGCTTCATGGTGGATGATTTCCCTGCCCCGTTCGCCCCTACAAATCCTGTTATTTGCCCTTGTTTAACATGTAAATTCATATTCTCTAAGGAGAAATCTTTAAAATATTTGCTGACATTTTTAAACTCTACTAAATTTCCTATTTTCCTCACCCCTTATTAAAATTAAAATGCGTGCTATCAAACTTTTCTTTGACACGATTTTTATTGCTCATTAACTCATCCCCCTGGAGTCATCTCCTATCGCAATCATCAGATAGAAAGGTACATGTTTAAATGTTAAAAAGCTATTTATGAAATTAACTGAGCTAGAACCCCCTCCTGACATAGATAAATTAAAAGAGTATATGTGATATATATACACTATATACTATATTAACGGTATGCACAATATTAAAATCTGATTTTTGTAAAAAAAAAGGCTATGTGAAAGGGTAGGGTTTGGGATGATTTATGATGCAAAGAAATCTTAGATCAGAGAGTAGAATTGATTGTTCGCACCAGCCGGACGCTTTCCTC